>JBAQMG010000111.1:0-20936 GCA_049302575.1 Desulfitobacteriaceae bacterium
CCTCTGAGCACTATTGTATTTTATGGAAAGTTGTTTGTCCAGAAAATCTTCCAAACGTCTAATTGTCCAGCCATTTTACAATATATTACATAATTAATCTGTAAGTTATTATTCGGAACTTATATAGCGTGTTTTTTGACAATCCTCTTAGAAGGATGTCTTCTTTCATCCGTAATAGAATTTGTTCCTTGTTTATCATGGCGTATTCTCCTTAAAATTTATTGGCAGTAAAACTGTCTATAAATTTAAGATGCCCAGAAAATGACAAGGAAGCATCATAAGGCGTTTGTACTAGCTTGGATTGTATCCACAAACTTCAATAGCTTGACCACCGCGATAGCGGTTTAGTCCAATGACAGCTATGGCAATCTCCGAATATTTCGGGAAAGATTTGCGTATTTTCTCTATGCCAAAGGCAGCAACTATTGAAAACATTACGGCCCCAAGTATAGGATTAAATCCAAACGCTAAACCAGCAGCTACGCCGGCAAGGGAATTGTGGGAAAGAGAGTCACCGATCATCGAGAGCCTCTTTAGAACGACGACAACGCCTATGTATGTTATAAACCAAATTTCAAAGTAGCGGGATAGATTATTGTTGTATACGTTCAAGAATGAGTCAAGTATCTACCCCTAGTGCACATTAGTACGATAGTCGCCAATTTAACGTGGTCTAGCATGGTTTCTCATTGGGAACAACGTTAGTACCGCTTAAAACACTGGCTTTACGCCGAAGATAACGCTAGATTCAGGTTAGAGTCTCTCCTAGCCTGAAATGTTCCAAGATGAAGCTCGACAAGTCGATTATCCTAGGATTAATTAATGTTTGCGATGAGCCAGAGATTATCATTGGGACAATGGAATCCTCCTGTTCCAAAGATCCATGGCTACCACCTCCAGGATGTATGGGACCTCCTTCGGCGAGGTACTCATAACCTGAGGCTGCTGACACAACGACCCTAGTTGCTTTTCGGCCTTCTAAAGCTGAGCTCAGACGTGTGAAAGCATCAGGATAATGTCCAAATTTGAGTTTTAAATCATCTGCATTAATTTTAGCATCTACTACATCTAAATCTCCTTCGAAACTCCAACTCTGGCCATAAATGTCCCAGTAGGGACCATGACGGGAAAAGAATAATTTCTTTTCGCTTCCACCCTGAATAACACAATATTTATTGTTCCGAACTTTCCAAGCAATTTGAGTGTTTCTGGGATCCATTGCCAAAATCTCTACCACTTCGGCTAAGATATCCTTTTTAGGCTGTAATATGTAAACGAAAGCCATTCTCTCATTAGGACAAATGGCAATTTCCTGATCTTCAACGTTTCGTTCAATTGATCTTAAGCGTTTAAACTTTCGTAAAGACCGATCAAGATCAATTAAATATTCTTTGCCCAAACCGACAGTGGTCTGAGAATGGTCTCCAGTCACAATAATGACATTGTCCTCGATTACCCTTTCCCAAGGACCTAAGACATCTAAAACAGCACCAATTTGCTGATCCGCTCTCTCAATCGAAGGGCCTGTCCGCAGAGGACCATGTTTATGCGAGTATTTATCGTTATCCGGGAGATAAATTACCAAAAAATCAGGCTGCCGACCTTCTCGAATAATCTTAGCTGCGGTTTGCCCAGAAAAAGTGTCATTGAAACCAAACCTGTGTAAAATTCCCCGTGGAAAGGCAAATGCCCCTCCAGTAAATTTGGGGTGAATTAACTGACCCAACGTTAAAAAACCAGGTCCTTTAATCATTTCCCTAGTCATTCGAAGTTGGGTAGCCAAAGCCATCAAGATCGGCAGCTTAGCTTGATAAATCTGGGTCGCTCTGTGAATAAAGAAATTGATACTACCCGTTGTCAAACCACCTGCTTCTAACTTTTCGTGCAAAGTCAGGGTGTGGGGATTTAAGTGTTCCCCGTTAAGCTTCAGTAACATATTACGCAATACTCTTTCCGGTCCAAGCTTTAAAATACTCTGCCAGGTCCCTCCATAGTCTACGATCCTGCAAATTTCCTCGTTATACCAAATAAATCCGGGTACAAGATGCTTATCAGGCCCAACGCCGGTCATTATAGAACTTGTCGCTACTGGAGTCATCGTAGGAAAGGAGGATACTACATTACTCCAAAGCTTGCCATTGGTGGCCAAAAACTTTAAAGCCCGAGCATTCCCTTCAGAAAGCACCCGTTCAAAAACCACAGGGTGAAGTGAATCAATCACGAACAGGATAATCTTTTTCATAATTAATTCACCCCCAGATTCGATATTCGAGGTTCGACGCGCGAGGTTCGAGATTTTGTACTACGAATTTCACCCTTCGAGCATCGCGCATCGTGCCTCGCACCTCGATTGCGTTCTGCTTCCTGGCTTAATACAGGGTATTTCTTCAGCACATAAGTGACACTCGCTAGGTTCAAAGGCCTCAATGGTTAATTGCAATAAACTCGCCAAGGGAACCCCAAAACTTTCCCTGCCTCCACTCCGATCTACCAGAACCCCCACTCCAACAGGAATAGCCCCAAGCTCTTGAACTACTGCTAAAACCTCACGAACTGAACCGCCAGTCGTAATCACATCCTCAACAATTAAAACCTTTTCCCCTGGGGTTAATTTGAAACCGCGCCTTAGGCTCATTGCTCCGTTTTCCCGTTCGGTAAACAAGGCTCGCACCCCCAAAGCCTTTGCTACCTCGTGAGCCACAATAATTCCACCCATTGCTGGTCCAATAACCGTCTTTATTCCTTGTTCCTGCCAAGATTTAGCTAACTCTACCCCAAGTTGCGCGGCTAAGTGCGGGTATTGTAAAACCTGAGCGCATTGCATATACTGAGCGCTATGTTTCCCAGAAGTTAGTCGAAAATGGCCTTGTAATAAAGCCCCACTTTGTTTGAATATCTCTAGAACATCTATGGGTTTACCTTGTTCTTCTCCCTGACATTGGCAACCTTTAGTGTTATCACAGGCCATCTATTTTTTCCCCTTTCTTATTTACACAAAATCTTCTTTAATTCAAAACTCCTCTGCTTCTCCATCAACATATTGAGCACATTAGTCTCAACTATTATTAATTTTCATCTGTCGTGAGTTGGCATCTCTTTAGCAAGATTGCTTGCTAAATTCTCCCACAAACGGTTTAGCGCTTCCAAGGGATCAACCGCCCGAGTAATCGGTCGACCGACAACTAAATAAGAACTACCAGCTTCAATAGCCTCTCGAGGTGTGAGTACCCGCACTTGATCATTTTTTTCACTCCAAGCGGGACGGATTCCAGGAGTAACCAAAAGAAACTCCGAACCACAAGCTTGACGCAAAGCTGTTGCCTCTTTCGCGGAGGCCACAACACCGTCAAGTCCTGCCCTTTGGGCAAGTTTTGCCAGACCGAGTACCTGATCCTCTAAACCACGACTAATTCCTAAGTCCTCTTGGAGTTCCTTTTCAGACATACTCGTCAAAACAGTAACTCCAATTAACTTCGTTCGTTGTCCGTTATTATGTTCGACCGTGCGGACTGTCTCCGCTGCCCGAGCCATCATCTCATAACCACCGCTACAATGAACATTTAAGATGTCGATTCCCCAAGAAATAAGCCCTCTAACCGCGCGTTCCACAGTCGTAGGAATATCATGAAGTTTGAGATCAAGGAAAATCGGAAAACCCAAGGCTTTTAATTCCCGCAAAATCGTTGGGCCTTCAATAGAGTAAAGTTCCAAGCCCACCTTTAGCCAGCAGCCGCTGCCTTGTAACTTCCGGGCTAAATTCAAGGCCTTCTCATTCCCTTCAACATCTAAAGCCACAATTACCCGCTTATTTAATTCTTTATTTAACTCTTTATCCAACTCTCCAACCCCCTTCACCCTTTTTCTACTTCCCCGTTCCAAGCCCGTAAATCACTTTTGCTAAGTGAGTCATTTAGCGGAATCCGACGACAGAAGTGCAACGATATGGCGTAACCCCCTACAGAATAATCGCAATCTAATCCTCCGTTCCCAGCCCACGCACCAAGCCCGTAAATCACTATAGTATAGTGAGCATTTAGCGGAATGAGCGTCAGCGAGAGCAGGCGATAAGGCGTTAAGAACGACAAGGGACTTGTCCAAGGATGGACTGATACCGCTTTGCCATGGACGGCAAAAAAGCGGTGTTCACATGCAGAAATGCCCTGAGGTTTTGTCGTTTAGCCTTAGCGCCAATCACGTTAGTCTCCACTGGAGACTAACGCCACGAGGCAAACTGGAAAGTAAAACCCCAGCCGAGTGGATGTAGCGAATGTAGTGCATGCGAACGGGCTATAGTGATTTACCCACCCACGCTAACCCCACCAAATCCCGACTAGACTCAAACCCATTTTTCAAACAATATTGCTCAATTCCCGCCAAAATATCCAACGGGGCCTGCGGATTTACAAAATTCCCCGTGCCAATACTCACAGCACTGGCTCCAGCAAGTAAAAATTCCACAGCATCTTGCCAGGTAGTTATCCCGCCCATGCCAATAATTGGAATTTCCACAGCCTGAGCCACTTGCCAAACCATTCTCACAGCCACCGGACGAATAGCGGGACCGGAAAGACCCCCGAAAATATTAGCCAACGTTGGCAGTCTTTTATCGATATCAATCCTCATACCCAATAAAGTATTAATCATCGAAATAGCGTCCGCTCCACCTGCGGTTACAGCCTTAGCCATCTCCACAATATCAGTCACATTCGGGGAAAGTTTTGCTATAATCGGAAGATCTGTTTCTTTCTTAACAGCGGCGATGACCAGTTCAGCGCTTCGGGGATCAGTCCCGAAATGCATCCCGCCATGCTTGACATTAGGACAAGAAATATTCACCTCTATGGCAGCTAAACCCGAACTACTCTGCAGCGCGCTGGCCATCAGGACATAATCTTCCACCGAAAACCCAGAGATATTAACAATCACTGCCGTAGGTAATTTTTGTAGACGCGGCAAATAGGATCGCAGGAACTCCTCAAGCCCAGGGTTTTCCAAACCAACCGCATTAAGCATTCCCCCTGGGGTCTCAGTTATACGAGGCAGAGGGTTACCCAATCGGGTCTCTGGCGTAATTCCTTTGACCGTGAGCGCTCCTAAAGCCTCAACCGGACAATAGTCTTGATACTCTTCGCCAAATCCATAGGTTCCTGAAGAAGTAATAATCGGGTTACGTAAATTTAATCCGGCTAATGGAGTACTAAAATCAATATGCGGCATGCCAAACGACCTCCTCTCCCCGAAAAACCGGTCCGTCTTGACATACTTTTGCTCGTCTTACATTTCCCGCTTGATCCTGTAGAGTTGCTACACAACCTAAACAAGCCCCGACAGCACAAGCCATACGTTCTTCTAAAGAAACCTCAACTACCAAACCATTCTCCAAGCATTGTTCGGTCACAGACTGCAGCATACCTTGCGGTCCACAGGCAGCGACCTGAATAGGTAGATTTTGTTGGGGGTGGGTTGAGTGAACCTGCCAAAACTCCTGAAATAATTCCGTTACTAAACCCTTTTTACCGATACTCCCATCGAGACTACTCAAATAAAAAGCTACCTCTAGCTCTTCCCACATTGTCAACCCGGAGCACTCTATAAGAGAGCGATTTTCTCCACCCCAAAACAAGCGTACGATAAGTCCTTGCTTTCTACCCGCAACGGCTAGTGCAAAAAGCGGAAAAGCACCAATCCCACCAGCTACAAGCCATAGTTCACCTTGTTTCGGCAAAGAAAAGCCCTTACCGAGAGGACCCATCAAGTTGATCATTTGACCAAGACCAACCCTAGATAACAATTCTGTACCCTTACCTTTAATTTTATACAAAAGGGTAATTTCCTGGCGCTCTGTGTCTATAGCAGCGATACTAATAGGACGACGTAATAAGGGATCATGAGTCGAGCCGACTTGAAGATGAACAAACTGACCTGGCTTCGCTTCCAAGGCAATTGGTCCTTTCAATACTAATCTTCTCATTCCTAAGTCTACAGGTCCAAGAACTTCATGTCTAATAACTTCTTGTTCAATGAGCATTAACTCACCCCACGTTCAATTCATAATGCATAATTCATAATTCAGCAAGTCAACGGACACTGGATGTGCCAATTGTCGAACATGCCCAGACTAAAATCACATGATAATCGCAATCTGATTATCCGTCCCTAGCCCGTAACTTACTATTGCTAAGTGAGTCATTTAGCGGAATTTGCGTAAGCGAGTGCAGATGATAAGGCGTTAAGAACGACAAGTGACTAGTCCATGGCTTGAACATGGATGTTCTGATTAGCCACCGCCATGGATGGCGATTAGTGGCGGATGGACTGATGCAACTTTGCCAAGGATGGCATGAAAAGTTGCAAACATTAATGCAGAAATACCCGTAGGTTTTGTCGTTTAGCCTTAGCATCAAAGGAGTAGCAAATGTAGTGCATGCGAATGTGCAATATTAATTTACCCTATTCAAGCGGCGTAAGACTCGGGGAAATCGTCTCCAGAACATGTAACCAAGCTGAAGCAGTATCCAAACTAGTAAAACAAGGGATACCATGTTCCACTGCCGCCCGGCGAATCGAAAACCCATCACTCTCTTGAACCCGTCCATGTGTAGTGGTGTTTAGAACACATTGAATTTGACCATTACGGATTCCATCGACGATTTCAGTTGATCCTTGATGAAGTTTTGCAACCCGTTCTACTTTTAGATTAGTACTGTTAAAGACCTTGGCCGTTCCCTCTGTTGCTAAGATTCGAAAGCCCAATTCCGAAAACCTGCGTACTAAAGCAGTTCCTTCGGCTTTATCCCGATCCGCTAAGGTAGCCAGGACCGTACCATGAGCTATCATCGACATTCCTGTCCCTAAAAGTGCTTTATACAAAGCCTTTTCATAAGTTCTATCAATCCCCATAACCTCACCTGTTGATTTCATCTCAGGACCTAAGGAAGGCTCAACTAAATGCAATTTGGAGAAGGAAAAAACAGGAGCCTTGACTGCAAACCGTTCACCTACCGGCCATAAGCCTTGAGCTATCCCTAATTCAGGCAACGTTGCTCCTAGGATGACTTGGGTTGCCAAATCCACAATCGGCACCGAAGTTATTTTACTTAAAAAAGGTACCGTCCTGCTAGAGCGGGGATTGACCTCCAAAACATAGATCTCTCCTTGATATAAAACGTATTGAATATTGAGTAAGCCTTTAATTTTAAGGGATCGTGCCAGAGAAACGGTTAAATCGACCACTCTTTTTTGGATCTCTGCCGTGAGTGTAAGAGGGGGATAAACAGTGATAGAATCACCAGAATGAACCCCGGCCCGTTCCAAGTGTTCCATAATACCTGGCACACAAACATTTTCCCCATCTGAAATGGCATCAACCTCAATCTCCGTCCCAAGAAGATACTGATCCATCCAAATTTGCTGTCCCGGGAATTCTGCTAAGGCATGTTCCACTACTCCACGTAATTCCGGAGCCTCGTAAACTATTTCCATCGCTCGACCACCCAAAACGTAGGAAGGCCGTACAACTAGTGGAAAACCGATCTCCTTGACTACCTCTTCCGCTTGAGCCACATCCGAAGCACACCCGCCGCGTGGACGCTTAGCACCAAGTTCTTGGAGGACACTGTCAAAAATCCCTCGTTCTTCCGCCCGGTTAGTATCCTCAACCGTTGTGCCTAAAATGCGATAACCACGATCTAATAAGGGTTTAGCTAAGCCGATGGCCGTCTGTCCCCCAAATTGGACGACTACCCCCTCAGGTTTCTCTTTATCTAGCACAGCACAAACATCTTCCAACGTGAGTGGTTCAAAATAAAGCCTATCCGCCGTATCAAAATCTGTGGACACTGTTTCCGGGTTATTGTTAATGATAATACTCTCTATCCCGGCTTTACGCAAAGCCAGCACAGCATGTACAGAACAATAGTCAAATTCAATTCCTTGACCAATCCTGATCGGTCCAGATCCCAAGACAACGACCTTGCGCCTGTTTGAAACTACCCCTTCATCTTCTAGGTCGTAGCTTGAATAAAAATAGGGAGTCGTTGCCTCAAATTCTCCTGCGCAAGTATCCACCATTTTAAAGACTGGCAGGATGCCTTGAGTTTGGCGAAACTGATAAACCTCATCTTCCGTAACCTGCCAAAGACGGGCAATTTCGCAATCGGCAAAACCCAAGCGTTTGGCCTTTAGAAAAATCTCCCTATCCCAAGGCGCTTGAGGGAGAGCGCGGGTCATCTCCACTAAACGCTTGATCGCTTGCAGAAAATAGGGATTCCAAGCACTAAGGGCGGCTATCTTTTCTACAGACCAGTTACGCAACAAAGCTTCTGCTATGATAAATAGTAATTGGTCATCAGGCTTAGCGCAACGTTTTGCTATTTCAGCATCCGTTAATTTCGCAAATTCCGGTAGCACCACACCATAAACTTTGGTTTCCAAGGAACGTATGGCCTTACATAAGGCCGTTTCTAAATTTCGACCCAAACCCATAACTTCACCGGTAGCTTTCATTTGCGTACCTAAACTACGATCGGCCTCGGAAAACTTATCAAAAGGCCAGCGCGGAATCTTGACAACGACATAATCTAGAGCTGGCTCGAAACAGGCTGAAGTCTTGCCCGTCACAGCGTTCGCCAATTCGGGAAGAGTATAGCCAATCGCTATTTTAGCTGCTATTTTGGCAATCGGATAACCAGTTGCTTTGGAGGCCAAGGCACTGGAACGGCTCAGTCGCGGATTAACTTCGATCACCACATACTCTAAACGATTAGGATTCAGGGCAAATTGGACATTACAACCCCCTTCGATCTTTAAGCCTTCCACAATACGCCTCGAAGAACTGCGTAACGTTTGAACTTCACGATCGGTTAGGGTCTGACAAGGTGCTACCACAATGCTATCCCCGGTGTGCACGCCGACTGGATCCATGTTTTCCATATGACAGACTGTAATACAATTTCCTTGACTGTCACGCAAGACTTCATATTCAATTTCCTTCCAACCCGCTACACTCCGTTCCACAAGTATCTGATGAATAAAACTTGCTTGTAGGCCACTCGCAGCATATTGTTGCAATTCTTCGGGAGTATTGGCAATCCCACCGCCCGTACCACCCAAGGTAAAGGCTGGTCGGATGATTAACGGATACCCGGTTTGTTCGGCAAACTTTAAAGCATCTTCAACGTTAGTAACAATGGCACTGGGCGGCACTGGTTCTCCCAACTCTCCCATTAAAGTTCTAAAACTTTCCCGATCTTCAGCCATGGTAATGCTTTCCAAGGAAGTCCCCAGCATAGCTACTCCACAACGTTCTAGAACCCCGGTTTTAGCTAACTGAAAAGCTAGGTTCAAGCCAGTTTGGCCGCCCATTGTGGGAAGCAAACCATCTGGTCTTTCTTTTTCAATAATCCGTTCTATGATCTCCACAGTCATCGGTTCAATATAGACTTGGTCAGCCATTTCCCGATCCGTCATGATCGTCGCAGGGTTAGAGTTAATCAGAACAACTTCTACCCCTTCTTCTCGTAGGGCTCGACAAGCTTGTGTACCGGCGTAATCAAACTCTGCGGCTTGTCCAATAATAATCGGACCCGAACCGATGACTAAAACCTTCTTCCAGTCTTTCTTTGGCATTGTGCTCTCCCCCACTTCATTTTACACTAAGGACGCTTTAGTCTTTATTTTATCGTTCTTCTATGCGCGATTTTCAAAACAACTTTCTAGCAAAAAGCACTTATTCTCTAATGTTCATCTTTTCCGTTTAACCTTAAGTAATAATTTTTTTTGTGAGCTTATTACTTAAGCTTGGCAATAAATTTGCTAAAAATCTCCGCATTTTCTTCAGGACCTGGGGACGCTTCTGGATGATACTGTACCGAAAACACTGGATAATGAATATGTTCCAACCCTTCGATCGTACCATCATTGAGGTTGCGGGAGATTACCTTAAACCCTGAACTAACCATAGATTCCTCCCGCACGGCATAACCATGATTTTGGGCAGTCATCGTTGTTTCTCCTGTGAGAACATTTTGCACAGGGTGATTCCCCCCTCGATGACCAAAAGGCAATTTATAAGTTTGACCACCAGCCGCTAAAGCTAAAAGTTGATGTCCTAAACAAATCCCCAAAGTAGGTAACAAAGGGTATAGCTCCTTAATAGTTTCTACAATTAATGGCAATTCGCTAGGATCCCCTGGTCCATTGGTTAACACGAGTCCTTGTGGTTGATATTGCAGGATCTCTTTAGACCCAGTCGAAGCCGGAAATACTTTTAACCTAAAGCCCTTTAAATGTAATTGTCGTAAGATATTGCGTTTTGCTCCAAAGTCCAACACAGCTAAGAGTGGACCCTCACCTGGAATTTCGTAGGATTCCCGAATCGTTGTCTGATAAACCCAGTGTAGGGGTAGCTGGGATACAGAGGCTTCTTCACTCTGTGCTGGTTGTTCCGAGTTTTTCTCTTTAAGATTGTTCCAATACTCCAATCCAACCTGAGCAGTTCTGACTAACACTCCAGGTAAGGTACCCTGCTGACGGATATGTTTTGTTAAAGCCCTAGTATCTACTCCTTTAAGTCCCCAGATTTGATTTTGGTCACAAAAATCCTCTAAAGACCGATTTGCATGTAGACTTCCCTCACCTGCTGATAACTCTCGGACAATAATACCCCTGAGCAAAATCTTATCTGCTTCATTTTCTTCATCATGCCAACCATAATTCCCGATTTGGGGATGTGTGAAGACAATAATCTGCCCAGCATACGATAAATCAGTAATTATTTCCTGATAACCACTCATCGAAGTATTAAAAACTACTTCACCAGAACGGATTTCTTCATTTCCTGGCCAAGCTCCAAAAGCCTCCCCTTCAAAAACTCTGCCGTCTTTTAATACTACATATGGCATCTGCTTACCCCCGTTTTTTATAATTCATAATGCATAATTCATATTTAATAATTTGAAATTCACAATGTGTGCATCTGATCTTTCAACTTTCCACTTTTAACTTTCCGCTTCACCTAAATTGTCCTCCCTTTCGAGGCACGCTTCTTAACGTTCTAACCTCGCACCCCGTAGCCCGATCCTCGAAACAACCCGTCCCCCAACCCAAGTCATAATGGGATATCCTTTTAATTCCTGATTTAGAAAAGGTGTATTTTGAGCTTTAGAAGCCAAATTATCTGAATCAAATTTAACGGCATAGTTCGGATCAAATAATACCATATCGGCCACTTGACCAGGTTGCAAAGTGCCTCCAACTAGGCCAAAACGCCGGGCAGGCGCTAAACTCCAAGCCTCTATTAAACGTCTGACTGACAACCTACCAGGGGCCACAAGGTAATGCCAAATTGCTGCTAAGGAGGTTTCTAACCCATTAATCCCAAAAGGCGCTTCCGCAAAAGGGCGAATCTTTTCTTCCCAGGTATGTGGGGCATGGTCGGTGGCTAACATATCGATGGTTCCATCAAGCAAGGCTTCTATTAAGGCCTCCCGATCATCCGCTGTTCGTAAAGGAGGATTAACTTTTAAAGCTGTTCCTGTCAGTTTGATGTCTTCATCACAAAAAATTAGATGATGAGGATTAACTTCGGCAGTCACATTAACACCCTGCTTCTTCGCTTGCCTAATCAAATCAACGCTTTGACGACAAGAAATATGGGCTAAATGGAGTACACCTGATGTCTCCTCGGCTAGCATCAAATCCCTAGCCACCATGACACTCTCCGAACACGAAGGTATCCCTTTGAGTCCCAGCCGAGCTGAGACTAGACCCTTGTGCATGACTCCATCCCCAGCTAGATCACTATCTTCGCAATGGCTAATGATCGGAAAACCGGTGAGTTTAGCATACTCCAAAGCCAACCTCATCACTTCAGCATTTTGGATTCCGCGCCCGTCATCGGAAAATCCCACGGCTCCACCCTTAGCTAAATCCAGCATCTCAACTAATTCTTTACCTTGCATGCCTTTAGTAACCGTTGCAATGGGATAAACCCTAGCTAAGGCTGTACGCTCACCCTGAGTGCGCACAAATTCAACCAAAGCTCGTTGATCAATCACTGGTTTAGTATTAGCCATAGCCAAGATCGAAGTAAACCCCCCGCGGACAGCAGCAGCCGCTCCACTGGCGATATCCTCTTTTTCCTCCTGTCCAGGTTCACGTAAGTGCGTATGCACATCAATCAAACCTGGAAAGAGTAGCTTCCCCCCACCGTCGATAAGCTCGAGAGTTTCACCCTTTGCCTTCCCTCGAACTTCGTCTTCCGTAAACGAGGGAGCAATCTCTAAGACTCTTTCTCCTTGAACTAAAATATCACGTAAAGCTAAAAGGTCTTGCTCCGGATCAACGATCTGCACATTCTTAAGCCACAACATTGCTTGTCCCTCCTACTAGTAAATAAATCAGAGCCATTCTGATAGCGACACCATTCGTGACTTGTTCCTCTATTTTGGCCTGTTGGCTATTAGCAAGTTCACTGGAGATCTCAACTCCGCGATTCATGGGACCTGGATGAAGCACCATCGTCTTTGTTCCGGTCTTTGCAAGTCTTTGGCTGGACAATCCATAGGCTTGAGCATACTCACGCAAGCTCGGGAAAAGCCCGCTCTGTTGGCGTTCTAGCTGAAGACGCAAAGCCATGACCACGTCTGCCCCTGGCAATTCGACATCGAGATGATAGGATAATTTCACTCCTAACGACTTCAATTCCGGTGGAAGCAAAGTAGGTGGTCCGACTAGCGTAACTTCAGCCCCCATTTTAGTTAACCCCCAAGCATTGCTACGAGCCACCCGAGAATGCAAAATGTCACCCACAATAACAACTTTTTTGCCGGTTAAATCACCTAATTCCTCTTGCATTGTATACATATCTAATAACGCTTGGGTAGGATGTTCGTGTTGCCCATCACCAGCATTAATAATTCCTGCTTGCAGGTGTTCTGCCAGAAAAGCTGCTGCTCCAGAAGCAGCATGACGAATAACAACTAGGTCAACCCTCATTGCTTCTATCGTTTTCGCTGTATCCAAGAGACTTTCACCTTTACTTATACTGCTTTGAGCCACTGCAATACTTGCAGTATCAGCCCCTAAAACTTTACCTGCTGTTTCAAAGGAAGTCCTCGTCCGCGTACTAGCTTCATAAAATAGATGCATGATTGATTTGCCACGAAGAGTAGGTAACTTTTTAATCGGACGAAGCAAGACCTCTTTCATGGGTTTTGCAGTCTTCAAGATGTGACTAATCTCTTCCTTACTCAAACTTTCAATATCTAAAATATGTTTGCGTTGCCATACCATTGCCAATACCTCCTTTAATTGCGATACACTAAAAAAAGCCTCTTACCTAAGGGTAAGAGGCAGGAAAATGCTATCCTGCTACTCAACCCTTAGCCATCTCTCTGGAGGGCATTTAAAGGGTAGTTCAAGATTATCTTAAGGCTAATCAGCCTGGCTTTTCCAAAAGCAAGACTTCTTCAGAACCATCGACTTCTTGCAAACAGACCGAGACAATCTCCCGTCGTGACGTCGGTAAATTCTTACCTACATAATCTGCCCTTAGCGGAAGTTCTCTATGCCCCCGATCCACCAACACTGCCAATTGAATACGTTGCGGTCGACCTAAATCCATCGTAGCATCTAAAGCGGCACGCGCTGTACGACCCGTATAAAGGACATCGTCCACCAAAATGACTTGTTTACCCTCAACACTAAACGGGACTGCCGTCTCATGAACAATCGGCTGAATATCAATCGTGCTTAAATCATCTCGATAAAGGGTTATATCTAAAATGCCAAGGGGAAGTTTAACGCCTTCAAATTCCAAGATCAATTGCTGAATTCTTTCCGCTAAAGGTACCCCTCGACGACGCACCCCAATCAGAACAACATCTTGGATCCCCTTATTCTTCTCAATAATTTCGTGGGCTATTCTTGTCAAAGCTCGGCGAATACCATTAGCATCTAAAATCGTGCTTTTTGTGATTCCTTCCATGCTTGACGCCCCCTTTCTTCTTAATGCATAATGCATAATTCACAATGCTTGATGTTCAACTTTGAATCTCGAATTACGCAGATCGATTTCAATCTTATGGTTTCTGATAAAAAACAGATGGGAACCCTGAAAACTTATACTTTCTGCTCTCAGATAAAAATTCACTGCATCAGTGGTGCCTCAATACTACATAGGAGCCTGATATAATAACATAGGAGCCTGATATAATAAAAAAATCTGCCTTAACAGACAGACTTATCCTGACATGTCTGCCTTCTGTGTCTCACAGGACTCATTTAAAGGCCATCGCTTGCCATTAAGTTTACCTCGGAAAATTTCAAAAGTCAAACCAAAAGGGCAGTAGAAACTTAATTCGAGAG
Source organism: Desulfitobacteriaceae bacterium (assembly GCA_049302575.1). Taxonomy (GTDB): domain Bacteria; phylum Bacillota; class Desulfitobacteriia; order Desulfitobacteriales; family Desulfitobacteriaceae; genus JBAQMG01. Next base: position 14,368 of record JBAQMG010000111.1, read on the forward strand.
TGTTATTGAAGGCGTAATTTAGCCAGGATTTCTTTAAATCGTTCAGGTAAAGGGGCGGTAAAGTGTAGCAAATTGCCATTTCGCGGATGTATAAAACCTAATTCGGCAGCGTGCAACACTTGTCCACTGAGGTTAAAACGATTTCTTTTTTTAGGTCCATAAACTGGATCTCCTAAAACTGGATGGCCTATGTAGGCCATATGAACACGAATCTGATGAGTGCGCCCTGTTTCCAGTTGAACCTCCACGTAAGAAAATTCTTGAAATCTCTCTAAGACAGTATAATTCGTCACTGCATTCTTGGAATTCTGAAAAGTAACTGCCATCTGTTTGCGTTCTGAAGGATCACGACCAATGGGTGCCTTAACTATACCACTAGGTTCTTGAAGAAGTCCATGCACAATAGCCCGGTATTTCCGTGTAGTACTATGCTCCTTGAGCTGTTCAGACAAATTTCCATGGGCAAGATCACTCTTAGCTACAACCAAAAGACCAGAGGTATCTTTATCGATCCGATGAACAATTCCCGGACGAAGAACACCGTTGATACCCGAAAGATTTTTACAATGATATAACAAAGCGTTAACCAACGTCCCTGTCCAAGCCCCTGGGGCAGGGTGCACAACCATCCCTTGGACTTTATTGACCACTAAAAGATCCTCATCCTCGAATACAATATCAAGAGGGATGTTTTCCTGTAACACTTCTAAAGCTCGTGGTTCAGGAATTCCAACCTGGACTTGATCTCCCAAACGAATTTTATAATTGGCTTTTTTAATTTCTCCATTAACCAAAACATGTCCTTCACTTATAAGATTTTGGACAAAGGAGCGACTTTTAGCCAAAGCTTCTGTGACCCCTACATCAATCCTAATTCCTGGTTCAAGTTCTAACATCATTTTTTCAACGGTAAACAGGGTATTCCCTTCTTGTTGTAGCTCCGTTACAGGAAGCCCTTTAACTTTTTTCATACTACTTTACCGTCTACTTTTCTTTCTTGACAATAAATACGAATCAACAAAAGAGCAACCCCACAAACGATCATACTATCAGCAAAGTTGAATACAAAGGGCCAAATACGAAAATCCAAGTAATCGATGACCTTTCCGGTTAAAACACGGTCGAGCAAATTCCCTAGAGCACCCCCACCAATCATACCTGAAGACAGACGAATTAAGCTATCCTCAACAGGGAGCCGAAACTGCGCATAAATTACCCCTATCAAGACTAACACCGCCGTGATAACAAAAATCCAAGTCCGACCAGCCATTAAACCGAACGCTGCTCCTGGGTTAAGCACAAAGGTCAGGTGCAATACTTTGGGAATGATCACCTCAGTTTCGTTTGGAACAAACTTCGCCATGATTACTATTTTAATGACCCTGTCGATAATTAAAATACCGACCATTGTTAACCAAACTAACAACAGTTACCCCCCCTTTTTTTAATAATTAATCTTAACACGAAAAAGGTAACTGGGGCAAACAAACGACTGCCCATGCTAAACCTGGCATGTTTACCAACTCTATTTAACAGTGCTCATACACCGTAATGCTTACTATTTTCTTGTCCCAGATCACTTTGAGTAGGTATGGTTTCGATTTCTTCAACGGCACCAATCCATTCATCAGAATCTTCATAAAGACCATTGGGATCGCTTATGTCCTTATTAGTTCCTAAATCTTGCAGCGTATCTGAAGTACCATATCGGGCTACTGCCTGCCAGGAGTCCTCTCCGTCAAACTCAGCTTGCCCTTTATGGTCATTAAACGTTCGAGCAAAGGGAAGATTCAGAAGTTGATTTTCAACGGGTTCACGATGAAAAGAGTGTTGTTCCTCGGTTTCTTCTATACGACTACAAGCCAGACAAACCGTTGTATAAGGTAAGGCGTCTAAACGTTCAGAAGGAATTTCCTGACCACAATGTTCGCAAACACCATATTCGTCCTTTTCCCACCGTTCTAAAGCCGAATCAATGGCTTGTATTTTACCCTTCAGTCGATCGCGTTCTGCTACATCTCTCTCCCGTTCATAGACTCCAGTTCCAATATCAGCCGGGTGATTGTCGATCATCGATAATTCCGAGAGTGATTCCCGCATGTCCTCCTTTAATAATTTCGAAGCCATTTTCAGTGTATCTTGCTTTTCTTGCTTAAGTGTTTCGATCAGAGTTTTATAACGCTCATTTTTATTAATATTCATATACATCCCCCACTTAAATTAATTCATAATTCATAATCAAACACGGCCTAATGCCTAATTGTGCATTGATCTATTGGCTTCCATTGTGTGAATTTACAATTCTGACCAACTCCGCGATAAAGTTGCCGATGATCGGCAGGTTGAGAATCCCCAGCCATTTTAATAATCCAATCGCTAATCCAGCTAAAATTGTGGCTCCAATGGCCGCACCTAAGCCACGTAGTAGACCAACTGCAAAATTTATCCAGAGGAGTCTGCCAGGATGATTGAGGTAGGCTATATATTCTGCCAATCTCATTTTCTCTAGGACATCCGTTAGGACAACAACTTGTTCTCTAAACTGAGCCCACTCATGAGGTTTCATATCCTTACCCAAATCATGTTCTAGCCTCGGTCGCTGTTCTGGGGATAACCTTTCATCATTAGAACCACTCAACGTAGTCACCTCACATATCCAGTTCAACTTCATTTTGCCCCACCTCGTAACTATTTAGTATTTTTCAGGTTATGTATAGTTTGCTCATAAACAACCAAAATAATTGAAATCACTATTTTTCTGAATATATTTGCAGGAATTAGACTTTAATCCCCGAATAATAAAAATTAACTCATTTATCCAATTAAATAAGCAGAGGAGAGTGTTGAGCCAGATGAGCGAAACAAAAATCTATCTCAGTGAGAAGGAAATCCCTACAAATTGGTACAATATCATGGCCGATATGCCCAACTTACCTAAATCGCCCCTTAATCCCCAAACTTTGCAACCTATCGGACCTCCAGATTTAACTCCCATTTTCCCCATGGACTTAATTATGCAAGAGGTTTCACAAGAGCGTTGGATCGGAATTCCAGATGAAGTCCGTGAACTATATAAATTATGGCGTCCAGCGCCTCTAGTTCGCGCTCACAGGTTAGAAAAAGCTTTAGGTACTCCAGCTAAAATCTTTTATAAATATGAGGGAGCAAGCCCCGCAGGCAGTCACAAACTCAATACTGCCATTCCCCAAGCTTATTACAATAAACAAGCTGGCATTAAGAGGCTCGCCACTGAAACCGGTGCTGGACAGTGGGGAAGTGCGGTATCGATGGCTTGTAGTTTTTTCGGTTTAGAGTGTACTGTTTATATGGTCAAGATCAGCTATCAACAAAAACCTTATCGTCGCTCCTTAATGCAAATTTACGAAGCTGAAGTTATTGCTAGTCCGAGTGATCGTACCAACGCTGGTCGACAATTCCTAGCCCAAAACCCCGATTCCCTAGGAAGCTTAGGTATGGCCATCAGCGAAGCAGTTGAAGATGCTGCCAGTCGAGAGGATACGAATTATGCCTTGGGCAGTGTTCTGAACCATGTTATGCTTCACCAAACCGTAATTGGGTTAGAAGCGCAAATCCAAATGGAAAAGGCTGACGCCTATCCAGATATTGTCATCGGTTGTTGCGGCGGCGGGAGCAATTTCGCTGGACTTGGCTTCCCCTTTGTTTATGACAATCTAACTAAAGGGAAAAAGGTTAGGGTTATCGCAGTTGAGCCTGAAGCATGCCCCACCTTAACCAGGGGTACGTTTGCCTATGATTTCGCTGATGTTGCTGGAATGACACCAATTTTATCGATGTATACTCTTGGCAAAGAGTTCATGCCAGCAGGAATCCACGCGGGGGGGTTACGTTACCATGGCGATTCCCCTCTAGTATCTCAGTTATTACACGATGGCCTCATTGAAGCCAGAGCTGTCAATCAAAAAGGAATTTTCGAAGCAGCCTTAACCTTTGCCCGCTCCGAGGGAATAGTCCCCGCCCCAGAGTCTGCCCATGCCATCAGAGGTGCTATCGATGAAGCCTTAGCTTGTAAAGAACGCGGCGAAGCCAAAACCATTCTTTTCGGTTTAAGCGGACACGGCCACTTCGATATGACAGCCTATGATAACTATTTATCTGGCCAAATCCAAGATTTTAGCTTACCTCAGGAGTCTCTGGATACAGCCTTGAAGAGTTTGCCGAAGATCTAAGCAGTACTATTTAAAACTGCTTGATGTCTGAGATAAAGTTTATAATCAACAAAACGTCTCTTTAATCTAATTAAAAGGATGGTAGAATTTCACTACTATCCTTTTTTTATTTCCTCCAAGCAGACGCTTAATTGGCTGTTTTTCAGTTTCTTCATTTTTTCCGCAAAAGCATTTATCGCATTCTTCAAAAATATAGACACTTATACATAATGCCTATCAGATAATCAAGGAGAAGGAGAAACAAAAACTCCACAAAGAAGTACCCTCCAACCGATCTACTCGGATATGAATTCCAATGTAAAAAACACGTTAGTTATTTGATACTCCTCGTAAGTGACTTTGTATATGTGGGTATTGAAAAAACTACCGTGTTATAAAAATCTCGCTAATCAAAAAAGATTAGCGAGATTTAAAATTGCAAAAGTTTTATTTCGATTAATCTAATCTTCTAAACCAGAAAAATCCAAGGTAGCAAAAAGGTCTTCAAGCGTCTCCGCCCGTCGGATCAATTGGACGCTCCCATCCAACTTGAGCAGCAACTCTGCTGAGCGCAATTTACCATTATAATTAAATCCCATAGCATGACCATGTGCTCCAGTATCATGGATAACAGCAATATCACCAATATCCATTCTGGGTAAAGCCCGATCTACTGCAAATTTGTCGTTATTCTCACATAAACCACCCGTTACATCATAAATATAATCACACGGCCAATCCTCCTTGCCCATCACTGTTAAGTGGTGATAAGCGTCATAGATACCGGGACGCATTAAGTCGGCCATACAGGCATCTAAACCTACATAATTTTTATATATTTCTTTCTTATGCAATACCTTAGTTACTAAATAACCATAGGGACCCAAGATCATCCGTCCGCTCTCCATGGCGATCTTTAAAGGGTCCAAACCCTTATACGCAATTAATTTGTCGTAGGCGTTCTTTATCCCTCTACTTACAGCCTCCAGACTGACTGGTTCTTGCTCCGGTCGATAAGGGATACCGATACCGCCGCCCAAATTAACGAATTCAATTCTAATCCCTAACTTTTCGTAAATCTCCCCTACAAGCTTAAACATCATACTGGCAGTCTCAATAAAGTATCTGGAATCAAGCTCATTAGAAATAATCATCGTGTGGATTCCGAAGCGTTCAGCCCCTTTTTCTCGGGCAATCTTATAGGCTTCAAAAAGTTGCTCTTTAGTTAAACCATACTTGGCATCGTGCGGTTTACCAATAATCGAATTTCCCCCGTCGCGTAAACGACCTGGATTATAGCGAAACGAGATGACCTTAGGCATACCGAGATGTTTTTCTAAATAATCGATATGAGTTATGTCATCGAGATTAATGATTGCACCTAATTCTTTGGCTTTTTCGTATTCGTGAACAGGGGTATTATTGGAGGAAAACATTATATTCTCGTCAAAAATTCGGGCTTTTTCTGCTAAAATAAGTTCTGCCATTGAACTGCAATCTGCTCCGAAGCCTTCCTCACGCAGGACTTTAAGGATATAGGGGTTAGGTGTTGCTTTGACTGCAAAGTACTCTTTGAACTCGGGTGCCCAACTGAATGCTTTTATTAACTTACGGGCATTTTCCCGAATAGCCAATTCATCGTAAATATGAAACGGTGAACCGTATTGTTCAATCATTGTCTCCAACTGTTCCTTGGTAAAAGGTAATATTTTCTCCGCCATTATGTTCTCCCCCTACACTAATATTATGGTCTCATTCATACTCCCCACTCGATAACCCTCCAAATCAAGAGCTATATAAGTAAAGCCAATTTCTTTCAATTCTGCCTGTACTTTATCCATCAGCTCTTCATCAAAAAACTTTTTCCGTTCATTAACAGAGACCTCAATCCGAGCCACATCACCATGGTGACGTACTCTAACCTGCCTAAACCCCAGATCCAGCAGATATTGTTCTGCCTTATCCACCATACCCAGTTTTTCAGCTGTAATTTCCTGACCATAAGGAAATCTTGAGGCCAAACAAGCAAAAGCTGGCTTATCCCAAGTCGGCAAATCCATTTCCTTAGATAGTATTCTTATTTCATCCTTAGTAAAGCCAGAATCCTTGAGCGGGCTGACAACCTGCAGTTCCTTCGTTGCCAACATCCCTGGTCTATAATCGCTAAGGTCATCAAGATTTGTTCCGTCAGCCATATATTGAATACCATTTTCCCTTGCTACTTCCATAATTTTGGAGAAAAGTTCCTTTTTGCAATAGTAACATCTGTTGACAGGATTGCCAGAAAAACCTTCAATAGCTAATTCCTCTGAAACAATCACCACAAACTTGATACCCATCTTTATAACAAAGTCCTCTGCTTGTTTAAACTCCCTCTCAGGG
>JBAQMG010000112.1:0-28440 GCA_049302575.1 Desulfitobacteriaceae bacterium
GACGCAAAACTAAAGGGTCTAAAGGATTTATTCCTATGACAGCCAGTTGCCAAATGTGAATTAATAATATTAATTCGAGATTTTGTGCAACTGACATAACCAGTTGTTTTTTTGTTTTCAGAAAGAACTTTGTAAGGAGTTGGTATCATATGTGAACACGCTCGTACAAGCAGGTAATTTCAGTGAAATCAGTAAAAATTCATGAGCTCATTTTGTAAAGGCAAAACAGTTGAAAGACTGTGACGCAAAACTAAAGGGTCTAAAGGATTTATTCCTATGACAGCCAGTTGCCAAATGTGAATTAATAATATTAATTCGAGATTTTGTGCAACTGAACATCAGTTGCTTTTTGTTTTCTATTAAATGTATTTGAGAGGATTTGATTCCAAATGTTTAAAAATCGCACATTAAAAACAAGCACTATTCTGTTATTGTGTTTTACCGTATTGTTTAGTTCTTCATTTACCACTTTGGCCGCAACACCTACCAAGGACGTCACTTCCAAGGTTATTTTGTTAGGTAATCCATTTAATAAAGCTACCTTTGCCAAGAATGTCTGGGATATGCAGGTTTATAACGGACGGATCTATCTCGGATCCGGCGATTGCGGCAAGAACTCAGGCGCTACACCGGTTATCTACTATGATCCAGCTACAAAAAATTTCGCAACTCAATTTAAAGTTGATGAAGAACAGATTGACCAATATAAAGTACTCAATGGAAAATTATATATACCAGGAACAGATGCTACAGAATCATGGGATTTCGGAAATTTCTACACTATGGACAATGACAAATGGACTAAATTCCGCACAGTTCCCAATGCCAATCATGTTTGGGATATGGCATTTTTCAACGGGCAGCTCTATGCTGCTACGGGAACTTCAAAACCTGGCAAGGGTGAACTATTAAAATCCACGGATATGGGTAAAACTTGGGTTTCGCAAGTGCCACAAGACAAACGCTTCTATGCAATAAACGATTGGGTGACCTCATTATTTGAATTGAATAATAACCTTTATGCAACTGGAACTTTTGTTAATCCGTCAACGTCAACCATATCAATATTCGGCAAGTTTTCAAATCTCCTAGTAACAAATAACATCAATACGATCGCACAACCATATGGTTCCAGTTTCTTACCTGGCGTAAAAAATAATTATTTATTCGGTATTAAAAGACAGACCACGCTTGGCAACAACTTGATTTATCTTGGTGTCAGATTACCTGGCATAAATGACCTATGGTCACCTGATGCCATGTATGTGGCTACAGGTATTACTCCGACCCGTCGAGTTGCTTTTCCTGCTTTAAATGCCTTGCCTACCGATATAGTTACACGGGGTAATAGTGTCTATGTTTTAACCTATATTAAAAATTCGAATAACAGCTATACCAATGTCGTCTACAAATCAGACGATTTGAAGAATTGGACAGAACTTTTCCGATTTAACACTGTTACCTTTGCCAGATCATTCGAAGAAATTGACGGAGATTTTTACTTCGGCTTAGGTTGCAGTTACAATGTCTTAGCACCATCGACTGGGAGTATTCTCAAGGTGGACAGGACGACTTACTAAGAGCCTCCACCCGCCAATAATTGCCTAACATTATATTCAAAGAATAAACTCAAAAGCTTCAAGTTAATTCTTGGAGCTTTTGAGTTTCAGCAATTTTCTCACTTTACTATTCACTCTAATAATGTGAAATCTGAAAGGACGCAGACAAAGCCAAATCCAGGAAAGCAAACGCCACCACTTGTTGGAGCACGAAATATACATATCCTGGCGCCAAACTGCCGTCACGACGGCAACTAGTTGATTTGAATACAGAGGACCTTCAATCCATTGCTGAGCATCTCCGACCATATAAAAGCAATCCTCATTTTTCTTAAAAACCCTGTGCATAACGTAACTACCATCAGTTCTTCGAATCATGACGATATCACCACGGGATATTTGTTTAAAGCTTACCTTAGCTAACTCTACACTATCGATCTCATCGCGTAGGAAGGGGTACATGCTACTACCAGAAACAAGAAGTTTAGCTTTTTGACCTAAATCTAAAAGTTCAGAAATCAATGGAAAAATACTGGCTGCTTTGACCTTTCTCACTTCAGACATTTGTAAACCATCTCCATAGCTTCCTTATCTGGTCTGCATTGTAACAAATATACTGGTACAGCAGAGATTATCTTCTCAAAAATACTGATAGATTTATCCATCAGCGTCTGATCGAAGTATGGGAGAAAAACTCGCGGCAACAGTCGTAAGATAGCCTCCTGATCCTTAATTCTGTGAATTCTATTATTCTGAGCTTGCTCTAATATTACTATGGCTTCCAAAGGTGCAGAATCATTGCTATTTATCAACGATGAGCCACTCCACGGAGTACCAAAGATATAAGGTTTATCTTCTATAATACAGACTGCAGGAGAATCATCATTGAGAATTTTTACATTATTCATATGTTTTTGCCATAGCTTAGTATGAGTAGACTTACCCGTTCCCGATGGAGCAGAAAATATAATTGCTTTATCCTCGTATTTTAGAGCAGAGGAGTGAATAACTATCCCATCACGATACATGAGATTATAACGATAAATTACTCCCATCATCACATGGGCAAAGACCCATGTTTGTTTGCTGTAGCTCTCCTCTGAGCTTTTATTCGAAAAATCACGACAGGTAATTATGACCGTTCGCCATTCAATGTCAATATCCGCCAAAACCAGAATGCTACCATGATCAGCTTCCGCAGAATAAATATAATAGCCCTCGGTTCCTGATGGTTTCTTTAACCACTTGAAATAAATATTTTCGTCAGAAAAGACTCTACCTTCAGGCACTGGAATAAATTCAGCATATATAAAAATAATACTCAAATCAGCAGAACTGTGCTGTTTGAGTCTATATTCCTGCATTTGTTCTAAGGGTTCCAACTTATCACTTTCTACATCGATTACTAAACCAGCAATCTCAAATTGAGGCAAGAAAAACACTCCTCAAGGATACAATTATACCCTAATATTCCACAATAAAATAATCGTCACTAGTCAAGTTATGGATTTTTTATAGAGCAATAAGCATATCCATAACTAGACATGCTTATTTTGCTCTTACACTATTAAATAGTCTAATTTAATTAAAAGGCATAACGAAATCCGTTTGCACACTGACCAAACTCTTCACAAATACTTGCATTAGCGAACTTCTCTTCAGCAGTCAGTTTAACATACTCAAGCATCGGCTTAACATATACTTTCATTTTAGATCCCCTCTCTTTAACTACCATAAAATTAGAATCCCGCACTATAATTTACTTTTTTATGAGTTAGTTCTTCGTAGAGCGGAATCTGACTATCCGGACATGATCCAGTATCAGTACATACACTACCCGCAAATCTTTCTTCAACAGTCAATGTGTAGCATTCCAACATCGGTTTAACATATGATTTCAAAGTTCTCACCTCCTTATTAATTAAATAACAAGAAATACTGTTAATCATAATATTAACACTTGAGTTATTATATACCAGATTAAGAATTTCTACAATAGTTTCCAATCAATTCAGCGAATCCAATTAACAGCTTCTTTTCTCTTTTGAGCTAGTTCACATAAATAAGGAGCAGTTCTATCATAATATCCAGTCTCTTTCAGTAATCTGGCAGGACAGTGTTCACAAAAAGACTCGTATTGGCACTTCTGACACTCGTTACAAGGTCTAATCTGTAAACATTTCTGTTTGAGTTCTTCCCATGCCCCCTCAAACCCACTTTTAAGTGGAAAGGCTTCCGCCTTATCAAGAAGTCCACAAGGCAACAACCGTCCGTCCGCTGTAACCCAAGCCGCAGTTTTTGCTGCCGAACAATGAAAGGCTTCATTTTGAACTTTTACCTGTGTACCATCAGGATTAATATCTAAGGACATTGCAGGATCCTCAATACTACTTTTTCGCTCAATTCTTAATAACCCTAACTCTATATCTCGTTCATTAATATGAACCTCATATTCTACTAGTTCCTGCGGGGAAAGCCGATTCCCAATCGGATCGGTATTTTCCCCTTCCCTACGTGGAGACACGTAGTTGACTAGACCAAGAACACGGTTTCTCTTCTGAGCAAAATCCAATAACTGATCATAGTCATTCTTATTCCCCTGAACTATAGTTGTCTTAATCTCTGTCGGAATATGCTGAGCGATTAGGGAATCTATGGTTCTGACGGTCCGATCGTATCCATCTGCAAATCCAGTTACTTCTTTGTAAGTTTCCCTAGAGGCACCATACAATGTAATGCTGACTTGATAAGGGGGCATAGCTGCCAGCCATTTTACAATTTCCGGTGTTATCATGGTCCCATTCGTATAAATGGTTATTATGAATCCCATTCTCATGAGTTTCTCGTATATTTCCTTAAAATCCTCACGAATAAATACTTCTCCCCCAGTCAGAGTAATGAAAAAAAGTCCTAAGTCACGAGCCTCTTCAGCTAAACCAATCCATTGCGCAGTAGTTAACTCTTTAGCCTTAGCTTTACTATCATTAACATTCTGACATACATAGCACATTTTACAATGCAAGTTACACCTAGTAGTCAGTTCAAACGAAGCCGATAATAATTTCCTATTCTCTTGGGCTACTGAAAGCAATTGGGAATGCAACTTATCCAACGTGAGTGCCATACTTTATGTTCCCCTCTAAATTATTTAATCTACTAGATTTTTTTCCTTTAAAATTGACACAAATTCTCGAACATCCAATCTGGCAGATTCTTCATCAACACTGTACTCGTTGAGCACAATTTTAACCAAATCTACTTCCGCTATGTCGTTTTTCATATTCTTCCATATGAGGGCTCCACTTTCGCTAAGAGTCATAATTCCATTGAACTCTACAACGCGTTCCCCCAAAGGTACTACTACCCACTGTCCTGCAACTTCACGCAACATAAATCCATCTTTAATCTTCAAAACTACACCTCCTAATTCATATTTTTTAGATTTTTTTGTAGTTGAATTCGTTTATTTTACCATGTATGAATTAAGATAGCATGAATAATTTGTCATATTTTTACCTTTCTTTTAAATTATCTGGATGTTCCATACGACGTTGAAGTATTCTAAAATATTTTTCAACTTCCTATTCCATCAGACCGCAAGTCTGCCTGATTACCGCGACTCTCTTCCAATTCTTTTATTCGTCTCTTCAGCCTATGAATATACCGTAATATCAGCAAGACAATTGTAGCCAATACAATCCCTATAACAGCTCCAGTGACGTCCATCTTCACATCAAACCAGCTAGGCGTGCGGTTGAGTACAAAATTTTGCCGATATTCATCAGTATACGCATATATTGAACATACCGTTAATGAAATAGCCGTAGCCAACCATACACGGCGGAGAAGTAGATTGGATAATATACCCGAAATTAAACCAAAAAGCATGTATTCACTAAAGTGAGCTCCTTTTCGGACTAATTCATCGAGAGTATAACGCCAAAAAAAATCATTTCGATTATAAGTAAAGTTATTAGTAAGAGCATTTTCAATAAATCTAGCTAAAAACCTGCTCTCGGTGTGAGATACTCGACCATTTTGGCTACCGAAATACGAAATAATAGCAGCGACCATCAAAAACAAAACCGTCAGCATCCCAATTAAAATCCAACGATACTTAATATTCTGTATTTTCATCTTTAGTTCTCCGAATCGGCTTATTTTCCATACATATATTTGCTTGATCTTTTAAACTCATGAACATATTCTCAAAATATATTAAAAGTCTTCCTCGCAGTCAAACGAAACTCTTAATAATCCTAAGGGCTGATTCAACATAAAAAGTTCTAAACATGACTATCGCTTGGTATTTTGCTATCCTTATTTTTTCTGTTGAGAAACCGTTGTGAATTGAAAAAATAATTATACGATCCGAAGTATAATTTATAGTCGCGTTTCTTCACCTTATTCAATACAACTCCTAAAATAGTTGCATTTAGGTTCTCAAGCTGTTCCTTTACACGTTTTAAACTTGTTAGAGTGGTTAAACCCATTTTTACAACCAATAAGGTGGCGTCAACCTTTGACGCCACAAGCGCCCCGTCCATAACGCTTGTAAGTGCTGGTGTATCGAAGAGCACGAAATTATATTCATTTCCCGCATTATCGCTTAGTTCCTCAAACCGCACAGAACATAAAAGTCCAATGGGGTTAGGATGACCATTTCCACTAGAAAAGTAAGTCAAGTTTTTTATATTTGTCTCACAAAGCGCATCTTTGAGTTCTACGTCACCAGTCAGATAATCTGAGAGTCCAAATAAAGATCCCTTGTTCAGCCTCTTGGCAGCAGTCGGCTTGCGCATATCCGCATCAACGAGTAGTACTTTCCAACCTGAATTCGCCATCGTAATTGCAAGACTAATAGCTAGAGAAGTTTTGCCCTCTTCCGGATTACAACTAGTCAACGCAAATGTCTTTAATGTATTTTGATCATTACTAATATGTATGTTGGCAGTAAGCATTGCATAGGCATCTTGTACAGCTTGGTTTTCATTATCATACACATTAAACGTTTTCGTCTGCATTTTTATTTCCTCCTTTAACGGATATCATGTTCAGGAATAATCCCAATCACACGCACTTTAAGGCCGTTTTCGATATCTTCTACAGAACGCACAGTAGTATCAAAGTACTCAATAATATATATAATGCCTAAAGCAACCATCAACCCTGTCAACAGTCCCAGTAGAACTTTTTTTGACCCATTATTCGAGACTGGATAATTTGGTATTAACGCCTCATCCAAAACACCAACATTATCACTGTTCGTGAGTTGACGGATCTTGGTTGTGAATTCACGTCCTGTAGCATTTGCTACAGCAGCGGCTGTAGATGGATCAGATGATAAGGCACTGATTGTTAAGATATTAGAATCCTTGTTACTAGTTATATTGACCATGGACAAGATTTGATTTTCTGTTAAGTTATAATCTTTAAGATCCCTTACTACCGCCGAAGTCACTAATCTGCTAGAGATAATTTCAGAATATTGTCGAACCATTTGTTGACTAACCGCTATGTCCTGAGAATTCAAGGACTGACCCGTCGTTAACACTTTATCACGATTCATAATGTACAAGGTAGTTTCAGCTTGGTACATCGGTTTAGTGGCAGACACGCTCAGATAGCTTGTTCCACCCCCTAGTACCACAAGAAGTACAATTAACCACCACTTACGCGCTATCGAATACCAAATTCGCCTAATTTCCATGCTATTCTTCCTTTCCAGCTATATATTTTTACTGAAGACCGACCGTCTGTCCTTCTTTAAGGCCGCTGATGATCTCGACGTTACCATCTTTTTCCAAACCGCGCACGATATCTACTGTATTCACTATATTTCCTTGGTAAATATCTACCACAGTCTTACCATTCACATCACGTACCGCTGCTTTAGGTACAATTAAGACATTGCTTTTGTTAATTTCCAAGGTAGCATTTACGATGTTTTCCAAGGTTATTTTAGGCATCTTATCACCAAATTTAAGATAGATACGATTATTTGTTTTTGGATCAGAAGACGCTTGATTTAATTGATCACCTGGTTGAGACGTATATAATTCTACTTCATATTTTTCCAAACCTATTGTTAGGACTCCATTTTTCACATTCTGAATATAGCGAGCATCTGTTGCCAGCATCTGGAGAACAATATTTTTCGGTTCTACAATACGGGCAATAACACGTCCAGAACCCACCATTTCCGTTTCCGATAAATTCTCTACGAACGTAACAATCCCGTCAACAGGTGATTTCAAAGCACTGTTAGCAAGTTTTGTGTTTAAATCGGTCATATTACTTTCATCGAGTTTATACTGCATATCTGCTAAGTCTTTATTCCATTTAGTATTCTTGTCAGCACTGACAGCCTGATCATAAAGAATCTGTTGTTTGGCAAGTTCTAGCGAATTTTGATCTGTAGGTTTCTCCTTATTGAGTTTAGTAGCTTGTTCAAGGTTAATCTGAGCTAATTTCAGGCTCCTAGCACTCGATAAAATACTTTCAGCATTTTGCAATTTACGTATTTTCGAAAGTTGCACGGTCAGATTCTGGTTAATAATTTGTTTAGTGATACTTTGCGGATCAATTTCTGCCACTGTGTCGCCCGCTTTAATCCCATCATTAGTTTTTACATAGACTTTCTTAAGTGGACCAGAGAGATCATTATAAAAAAGGCTTGTCAACTTAATAGGAACAAAAGAACCAGACCCCGAAATAATTGTTCCAACATTCCCCTTTTTTACTTCAACTGTTCTCATCCCATTATTCGAATTCGAATTTTCAGCGTTCTTTTGCGCAGACACTCCTTGAAGTCCGCCACAACCGCTTATTAACGTCACTAGAATCATCACCGCGACAATATTAGCGATTATTACAGTTTTTCTTGCCCTTTTGTGCATGAAATCTATCCCCCCATTTTTTATATATATTTTCCAGTAGTTAGATTGGACTAATATTGTTTTCGAATATGATAAAAAACCACGAGTTAGTATACTTCGACATAAAATAAATAAGACCTTGTTATTGCAGCAAAAGTTTTCCGCTACATTCTCTGAAATTTCGACTAATAATTCTAAGGTTCCGCACCACTCTAAACCCCTGTTTCTCTAATTGCCAGAGTCGTTCCGCTACATTCTTCGACCTTTCTTGGCGTGAAGCATATCATACAGTATAAAAGTGGACTTGCCATCCTCTTCGTTCCTTGGTTTCATCAATTGTAATCCGCCTGTTTACGAAAGCAACCTGGCTGTACAGTATTTTTAGCTTGAAGGTCTTCATAACTTCACATATAATGTTGTTAATCGAATAACCATGATTTCAGAACACGTTTTCAATTTCTTTGACAGGTTTCCACATGATAACAATTCATCTTATTTCGTTTGATTTAGCCTATCACTTAATTATATCAATAACCTAGACTTCATGCAGATTTTATTGTTGTTTAGTCTTTGTAAGTTAATTTACGACTGTTTTATTGGGTGAGAAACTTCAATTATCAAGCTTGAAAACGGAATGGTGACTGATAGACAAATATAATCCAGTTCCGTTTGTTTTTTAAATTACTTACATCCATCTGTTCAGATACTTATTTGGGTCAACTTATCTGTCTACCGCTGAACACCTTATACCGTTAATATATGTGTAAATTATCCTGAGGAGGTGCTTAATGAATATATCACGAGGGCAGTTGCTAAGTTTACTTACACTAGCAATTCATAGTGAAGAATCCATTCACAAATCATATTCATCGATCAATGGAAAAGAGCTATACAAATTAGCTCTTCAACAGAATGTTTGTTCATTGCTATATTCTACACTTATTAAATATCCTGAGAAAATAAAAATCGAAGAACAGATTATGCAAGAGTGGAAAAACAACACTCTTATTAGGGTAACTCGACAATTGATTATGATTAATAGAATGAAGACTATTTTCGATCTGTTTTTATCCAATGGTATACCAGTAATTTCTATCAAAGGTATCGTCCTCAAGCAGCTTTATCCGAAGCCAGAGCTCAGAGAAATGTGTGATTTGGATTTATTTATTGACGTGAAAGATATGGAAAGGTCAATTGAACTTTTGAAGACACTGGGTTATCATCCTAAATCACTGCACTTGAAAAACCCTAATTATATGCATATTGAAATGATAAAACCTGGTTCATTTACTATAGAACTACACAGGACACTTTGGCCTCTTCACAACCTAAAAAAAAGGGATAACCAGATTTGGTATAATCATATTTGGGAAAATAAGCGTCAGGTTGAAGTGGAAGGAATTCATTTTATTGCTTTACCACTGGAAGACGAATTGATCAATATGGTTATTCATATGGCAAAACATATCATGAATTACGGATCGGACTTACGTCAATTTTGCGATATAGTCCTTTTTCTAAAAGCCTATTGGAATATGCTAGATTTAGAGTATGTCGATCGAACTATTAAATCAATGGAACTTTTACTATTTTACCAATATCTGCTCACAACTTGTCACACCTTTTTAGGGTTAAAAATACCTGTTTATGAGAGCATTATTGATATCGATAAATGTGAACTTCTTATGAGCGACACACTTAATTACGAATTAATGCACCAAACAAATGAAGAAAATGAATCTTGGATAAAATTTTCGGAACATTATTTCTTTGCTCGAAATAACCAATTCCTTATGCCTCTTGCCTTTGTTATAGAGGTAGGTCGACAGTATGTGAAAAAAAAGAAGCCCTTGGTCGACAGTATCTCCTTCTCCAAAAGATCCATTAAGGCCTTCAGTAAGAGAGCGCGTTTTCTTCGCAGTATCGGATTGCTTGTGAGATTGTAATAAATACACCACTTCGACCTGAGCAGTTGTTACAAGGATTTTCTACTGATAATGGTAGGCTTGTTGAAATGTGAGGATACGAAAATATATGGCCTGCACAATGTCAGGCAGCCTGTTACGAAAATGAGTATTCTTCCTTTTTATTAAGGTTGAGTAATCTGAACCCTAATCGCTAGGAAGTAAATTCGATTAAAGGTGTAGTATCAAATGAAAAAAAAGTTACATAAAGTCACAGTTTATATCCCGCTAGTACTGTTTATGCTATTAATTACATTATCTATCCCCTCATGTTCACATACCAAAAAAGAAATTTCAAATACAAGTGAGTCACCACAAGTAGATTCGACAGAAAATAAGATAAATACAAGTGAATCACCACAAGTGGATTCAACAGAAAATAAGATTAACGCAAGTATAATACCTACCACCTCAATTGCAAAGACCAAACAAGAAATTTTAAATACAATTGAGTCATTACAAGTAAATTCAACAGAAAATGAGCTAACCGCAAGTATAAATGAGTTGTTACGAAAAGACTCAACAGATAATAATAAAAATCAGTTGCTTGTTAATATCAAGGATTATGGCGCAAAAGGTAATGGCGTTGATTCAGATGTTGATGCTTTAAAAAAAGCAATTGGGTATGCAAATGGAAAAGGTGGCGGCAGTATTTTTTTTCCTGCTACAACACAAGCCTATGTAATTGATAGAGTGGTAACGATTTCAAAGAACATCAACTTAATTGGAGAGCAAACTAGAATTTCTAGATATCATAATTATAAAGTAAATAATGGAGTTTTCAACTTTTTGGGTAATAACAAAATGGAAGGATTCATATATGACGGCGGGTTAACTAAGATACCCAATCTCGGAATTGAAAACGAATTTACTAATTATTCAGACTTCGTTGCACTCAATGAAGGTTGTATTTTCACTAATAATGTATTTCTTAATGCAAAGGGTTCCTTTATTGGCGGAAGAGGAAAAACTATAATTTTTGGTAATACGTTTGGTGATTATGGGGATCATTGCATCTATATGGGTGGACTTAGAAGAAAAGATGGGACAGAGGATAAAACTGAAAAAGTCATCATATCTAATAATACTTTTACATCATTAACATCAACCAGAGATGCTGTTAAATTTAGGAATAGTGGCGAAATGGTTATCGTCGCTAATAATACATTTGATCTCCCCAAAGGCAGTTTGTTTAATTTTTCATTAGGTGATACTACGAATCTTCAAGGTAACATCAAAAATATTTCGTTTTCATTTAACATTATAAAAAAATGCAAGGACGTTGGTTTTATTGGTCTTAACAATACCCCTATAGGTTCAACCTTAGGTAAACTAAATAATATAAAGATATCAAATAATATAGTTGATTCATGCACTGGATATTTGTTAATAGGTGGATCATCGTGGTCAATGGATACGAATTATAATTATTTCAGTGGAACTAATATTGATATAAGCAATAACACATTTAAAACAACCCCACAAATACATTTATCCTGTAAGGGAGATGGGCTTACAGTAAATATTGCAAATAATAAAGCATATGGATCTCTTAGAAACGAAAGTCTAATAATGATGGCCGGAAATACAAGTCTAAATTTAATAAATAATATGTTTATTTTTGATGATAATACAACTCTAATAGATAGCCCCTTTCAACATGCTCGCAATACTGCATCAACAGCTGGAATTGAGGCAACTACACCACAAGCGATAACCATCAGTGGAAATACTATTTCAGGGGTAAGAAAAATATTTCAAGAGTCTTCAAATAAAAATGTGACCTATTTAACTGATAAAATAAATTTTAATCTAGTAAATAATACTTTTATTAAAAATGGAAAAGCTGTTGAGTTTGGCACAGATTCAGGATTAACTGAATTAATTAAAGCTAAGTTAACTATGTCGAATAATTCATTAACCCAAAACGGTAAAATAACTTCAATATATATTGGAAATTATCCCAAGCAGTTTATTTATTAAAGGAAATGAACAAAAGTGACAAGAGCATTGCCGCAGGTATAGTTATATACGGTTTGAAAAACGAACTACCCGTTATGATGGTTTGTTTTTTGTAACCCAAATTCTCATAATTTACGGTCTATGTTCCATTAATTGATGTTTTTCAGACTATTTTCCAAGTATTCCTTGGATTCAGAAATAAACTCTTCTAGCGAGCTCTCGACATGATCGTAGTTTATATTTAGCAAATCATCATTAATATTGGCATTAACACTAAAATAACGCTCAGAAAGATTTAGCTTTGATAATAAGTCAGTTACTCTTACATGTGTATTTGAATTCGCGATAGATAAAAACGGCTTTCTGTTAATTATTGAAAAGATTGTTCCGTGATACGAGGTTGTGATAACAAATGCCGCGCTACTGAATAGACTTATAAAATCCTCCGGTCCCGCATTTCTAATTATGATATCAGCCGAAATTTTCGAATAGTATCCGTCAAGAATTAAAACGACTTTATAGTTAGTCAATTTCTTTAGATGATCAATAGTTTTTTGAATCCCTTCCGGCAATGACAGAAAATAACATAATATATAAGGTTGTGCTATTTTCATACCTCTAAACGAATTATCCCAATCTGTTTTTGAAAGAAATAACACAGGGTCAGCGACCACTTTAGCACTACGTTCTGTTAGTTCTTTAATAATATTTGCTCCTGTAGCTTCCCTCACGGATATGAAATCAATTTTCATAATATTTTTTTTATATTCTTCTAAGCGCTCTCGGGGGATCAGCCCCTTTCCGAAGCTGGGGGCATAAGAAATTCTGCGGATATTTATATTATTACAAAAGTCAAGCATATATACAGCATCCGCCCGCCCTTCTGGGTTCCACACCTGATCGCTTCCGCAAATCAGAGCGTTAAACTCTAGGTTTGCTTTTTGCACCTCTTCTACTGTTGTATATCGGTCAGTCAAGCAAAATTGTTCTGCTGCAAATTTTTCGAATTTATTCCAACGTTGTTTTATTGATCTGTAGGCAAACACGTTCATCCAAGAACTCATCTGCGATTTAAAGCCTACAGACAAGTTAAATTTAAAAATAGCATAATCTTTAACAACTTTATCATTCTTGTAATTAATAACACCACAATCACATCCCAGACGTTCAACTTCTTTTTTAAGTGCATATGCCTGAAGCATAGCACCGTAATTGTGAGAAGCGTGGAAAGTAACAATCCCCACTTTCATAGTTATCTTACTCCAATCTTTTGTAACGCTCCCTTAATATTAAACTTTAGTTTAGCTTTTAAGCCGCCAACTTTAATAAATTTTCTAAATGCGGTTTTATAGCCTGATCGATAATATTCTTCAAAAAAAGCAGATCTTTTTTGTAGATTATATTTTATAGGGTCACGTTCGGTAAAACAATACGAAGTGTATTTTTCTTCAAGTGGAAATAATATAAGTTTATCATTAATGTCATTAATAATAAACTGACCTTTCGGAGAGTTAATAAAAATTATTGACATCCCCTTTTCATCATTTATTTCCGGTTTATAAGTTTGAATACCCCAAAAATCGGCCAGTATTATATCACTTGCGTGATTATTTCTGAATTTACAAGTATAACACGTTTTTTTCAAAAATATATTTTTATTTATAAATCCATCAAGATAAGGTTCAAATTGTAGTGGAACAATATATTTTTTGTTATTCTGAAAGTTTACTTTTAAGGTATATGATGACCATCCAAAGGTTTTGGGACGAAAATCAATATCAGAAATCTTGGACTTGAATTTTCCTTCTAGAAAGGTCATATGCTCATTTAGAAGCTTCATTGGAGGGACACCATGGCAGATAAAATCACAGGCAATAAGATTATCGTAACTTTTATCTAAATATTTTCTTAAACCATGGATTTGACAGGGAGTACCCGAGAACAAAACAAGTCTGTTACTGTCTAATAATTTTCGTGCTCCTGAAAAAGTATCCCGCAAATCACTTTCAACATATTTACTTTTACGCTGCCTTCGGTAATCAATCTCGTCCGAACTGATATGAACTACCTTTCCCAATTTGCTATCAAAGACAGCTCCAAATACAACGCCGTTGGTACTTAACACCTTCTCAGCAATAGCAGAAAAAACTCCACCTGATGAGCTGCTCAAACGGATATTTTCATCTTTGTTCCAACCATAATATATTCCTTTTATTGACTGGACTGAGTCCGAATTGAGTGCAGGACATATCAGTGCGCACTTATTGCAGTCAATACATCTTTCTCCATCTACGCACGGCTGCAAAAAACCTTCATCACTTGGTCTCATCTCTATGCATGCAACAGGGCAGATCGCTTTACATGCAGAGCAGCCTAAGCAATTGTCAAGATTATTAATTATCTCAAGCATATGTAATGCCTCCTTGTAACTAGATTGTTCCTACGAGTTTAAATAAGTAAAGAAAGATTCTCAAGATCTCTGCCAAAACTATCATGGGAATGAAGTACAGGCTAACACGTGTGATGTACTTTTTAATACTAACCTGCATAGCTTTTAACATTATCGAAAAGAAAATTATATTAAGAACAATATACACAAATACAGAAAGCATCAAGGCAATCATAATACTGTTAAAAAAGTATTTTGCAAACGCAAAAGCAGCAATGAAGCCTATCCCCTGAAAAACATTAATTATTAATGTTACACGTTGTTTGTTCAGCACCACGGACAGTCCACTACAGGTTGTAACTAAAAATAGAAAGAGATTTTGTAACCCCAATATTCTTAAAAATATTCCAGCAGTTGCCCACCTACTACCCAAAATAAATACTAAAATAATATCACCCACGGAAACTATAATAAACATGGGAATAATGGCAATTTTCATAACCTTATCAATATTGTTGTATACAAATTGACCAATTTCTTGTCCAGCTCTTGCCATATCTGCGATCGTTTTAAAGAATACCGTGCCTATAGACCCCGCTACAAGTGATATCGGGATTTGCAAAATGCGCATAACCATAGAATAATAACCTAGTATAGTCGAGTCAAAAAGCCCCTTAATCAGAAACACAGGCAGCTGATATCTGATAGCAATGATCACATTCGTCGGCATTTGATAAACAACGAAATGGCGATATTCCGCCATAATTTCCATAAAACCATCAAAGGATAACCTAGTTTTCAGCTTAGGAATATGAAGTTTTATATGCAACAGAGTAGCAATCTGAGCAATTCCCCATGCACTAGGCAGTCCATATGTCATATATCCACTCAATCCCAAAACAATAGAAACGACTGCATAAATCGAACTGGATATGATAGGATTCCATAAAAGGACATTCTAATCGCCTTTTCTGTTGAGCCATGTATTGCCAACCTGAATTTGCTGGGTTGTAAAGATTGTAACAATCATCAATAAGGCTATAAAAAAAATATTACCACTGACATCTACTAATTTCAAAAAAGGATACATCAACAAATACAAGAGAGAAAATAAAATGCTTATTGTAGCTATGCTAAAAGTAGTTATTTTATATATCTTTGCCATGTCTTCTTCGTCGTTAGAAATCATCAAGACCCTTGTTAGACCCAAATCTGAAAAAGAATTAATAATAATGACTGTAGACTGTATTACTGCTAAATCACCAAAAGCGGCAGGTCCGAAAATACGGGTAAGTATCGGGATCAATATCATTGAAATACATTGCCCGAATATTGTACCCGACGAAAGCTTTATGATATTCTTTTTAATAGGCGAAAGGTTAGACTTGCAAAATATTTTTTGTTTGTTTATCCCCAAACTAAACACCAACTTTTCTTCTTTTTTCTGAATTTGTGGGGGTGTCCAGCAGAGATCTAAACGAGAAGTATGCTGATTCCTGTGGATTTGTAAATCAGTTGCTTAACCTAGCCCGTTTTTTCAACTATTTTCCTTCCAATTGATTCATAGACAACACCTAGTCCTTGCATTTTATCAAGGCTATAACAGTTTCTTCCATCCATAATTATGGGGTTTCTCATTAATTGAGCAAACTTTGAAACATCGAAATCTTTTATCATATCCCATTCTGTAAAAATGAAACAAATATCGGCATTTGTAATTGTCTCCTCAATAGTTTTACAATACTCAATCTGCGTCGGGTAAAGTTTCTCATAATTTTCCTTCCCAACGGGATCATACGCTCTGACTAGAGCTCCGTCATCTAAGAATATAGGTATATTATTCAGGGATGGAGCATCTCGTAAATCGTCTGTATCAGGCTTGAACGTGAGTCCAAGCACAGCAACATTCAGCCTAGAAAAACCATCATAGTATTTCCGAGATTTTTTAATTAGCCTAAGTTTTTGATTCTCATTAACTTCAATAGCTGCCTTTACTGTTTTCAATTCATAATCGAAGTAATTAGCTAACCAATGCAGCGCTTTGGTGTCTTTGGGAAAACATGAACCTCCATATCCAATACCTGCTTGCAGAAATTTATGTCCTATTCTGGGATCTAATCCCATACCATGTGCTACATCCTGGATATTGGCGCCTACAATCTCGCACAGATTAGCGATTTCATTGATATATGATATTTTCAAAGCTAAAAAATCATTTGATGCATACTTAATCATCTCAGCGCTTTTTCTATCCGTCACGACAATCTCTTGATTGAATCCTTTGTATATCTCCATTAGCACCTGCGCAGCTGCTTTAGATTGCACCCCAATAACAATTCTTGATGCATACAGGGTATCTTTTACCGCGGTCCCTTGCGACAAAAATTCAGGATTGGATACGATTTCTACGTTCACATCATATTTCAGATAATCTTTAATGATTTTCTCAATTCGTTCATTTGTCCCTATAGGTACTGTAGATTTTACAACAACAATAACGTCCTTGTTAATATTTTCTGCTATTTGCTTGGCAACTTCAAAAACATACGACAGATTAGCTGAACCGTCTTTTTTTTCAGGGGTTCCTACAGCAATCATAATTACATCTGAATCTTGATACGCTGATTTATAATCTTTTGTATATATTATTCGTTCTTTATTTTTTTGCATTAGTTCTTCCAGCCCATCTTCATATATGGGGGATTTGCCTGAATTCAGGATGGCCAATTTATTCTCATCAATATCAATACATATTATACTGTGCCCGTGTTCGGCAAGACATACAGCCGTTACAAGGCCTACATAGCCCGTACCTGCGACAGAAATTCTCAATGTTTTCACTTCCTTTGAATTAAATAACATGCTTTAAAGTATTATCCAGGAACTAGCAATCGGTAAATAACTATTCGAGAACATTAGTTCTACTAAAGCATAGGATACAAAACTTACGATCAAATCAAGTAATCAATTTTGCGCACTCTTGAACACGAAAAGAGGAATAATAATGACTCATTTTTCTATGATTATTAACTGCAATCACAAGAATTTACTCGAAGAAAAAAAGTTGTTGAGCCTGTCATACCAGTGATCATAACAATATGTTCCAGCATCAGAATCACCTATTTGGCTGTGGGTTGCCCGTGTACTATCCCTCACCGATTGGATGCGAAGGATCTGCTGCTGGACCGCTGTGCGAATGCGTTCTTCTAACGTATTGGTTTAGAAATTACTTTATTAAGAGAAGGCCGTTACACTAAGCTATCCAAAAAGACGTTAACATCACAAAATAAATAAGCGTGATGTTTAATCCATTTTTCATCCTTTGTCCACCATTGCAATTCTAATAACTTTTCAATTATCTGATCATTAAACCGTTGACCTATTTTTTTTGCAGGTATCCCAGCGTAGATTGTGTATGGCTCTACATCTTTTGTAATTATAGCCCCAGCTGCTAGAATTGCACCATCTCCAATTTTAACCCCTTCCAGGATTGTGACCCCACTGCATATCCAAACATCATTTCCAATTATTACACTAAACCTATTAGTCCCATCAGCATAATCAAATTCATCAAATAACTGACTGCTAACATAGGTAAACCCCGATTGTTTCAGAAGCGAAAAAAAGGAGGGATGGGTTGAAACAAACCTTGAAGTTGGATGTTTTCCAGCAATGGTTTTAACACTGGATGCAATAGAAAAATATTTTCCAATCGATGCATTAATGCAACATTTTTCACCTATAAAAGACCCATATCCTAATCGTCCAGAAAACTCTGTTCCATTGTGAATTATATTTCCGCCTTCCAAGTTTGAATTGTAACTAATTCTACACTTCTTTCCAATATGTATCTTTTTCCTTTTTGAGATAGCGTATAATTTTGTTTTCTTGACAATACCTTAATTAGCCACAGCATTAATGTTTGCCTCTTCTTAATAATTTTTCCTTCACTTTCCCGAATGCAGTTATCAATATATATGTCAAAATGTCTCTAAATGAAATGTTTTTAATATCGTACTCGATGTTCAATTTTAGTAAATTAAAACGTTTCCTCTTCTCATTAATGTCAACAATACTAGTATCATAAAGTTTAATTATATCACCTTTCACATATTTTAGAACATTCATTTCATGTGGTCGTAAACTCAAATCAAACGATCGGACTATCTTATAATCTGCCGACTCCAAAGTAAGCCAATATCTTTTTCCCAAATTGTTTTTCTTCATGCCATATAAATCCACACAAACATCTTTATTATCAAGTTTTAGATAATCACCAATATTAACAAATTCAAAAAACGCATCGTATCTGACACAGGATTCGTCAAATCTTGGGAAATAATAATTTCTATGGCTTACTTGTAGAGGTACTTGGTAACCATTAGTATTTTCAAGACTATGTTGACCTTTGGAGCTAAAATTGGTTGAATGTGCTACTTGCGGATATACAAAAAACTTATTTGTCTCTATACAATATTTGATATGATATTTTAGCCAAGAATTAGACCACATTACAACGTTTTCAGGAATAGCAGGCGTAGAAATGATCTCCTTATCATTCTCTTTATACCAGTTTATAAATTCATTCCACTTTTCTTTTGACCACACTTGTCCCCAGGAACAAGCATATTGCATAAAATAAACATCGTATTGATCATTCATGGGTAAAAATGGTCGATTACATCCTTGATCCCAAAGATGACTATACAAGGCAATTCCGGCGATTCTATCATCATCCCTATAAAACTCAACCGCTTGTTTTGCAAAGTGATAGAAACCTTCCGAAACGTACAAATCATCTTCGAATACTGCGATATTTAGATATTGCTCGGTGAAATCACCACATATCAAGATATGTTTTTTTAGTCCGAGCCTTTCAGGGTAAACCTTAATAATTTTTTCCCCATGTTTCCACTTAAATTCTTCAGCTATTTGAAGAACACTATCATTTCCACTGTTGTCTATACTAATTATTAATGGAACAGAATCCCCACAATAATCGGCTTGATTTAACGAATTTAGCAACCTGAGCATACAATCAGGGCGATTGTATCCAACCGCAACAACAGCAAAATCATTCATAAGTCAAAATATCTCCTTCGGTGACGATCATATAATATTAATTAGCTTTAATTTATAAGTCTTCGGAAGTAGTTGCTTAACCCAACCTCATTCTGTATAAATTTGCGTTAAGTACTTTTCGTTTATTGGAAGGGATGCATTGAATTTATTTTTTCCCCTTTAACACCCATAGATCGATTAAACCGTTTTTAGGAAAGTCAACTGAAAGTCCTATGTCTTCATCCTTTGCCAGCGCACAGACGCATTTACCAACCACCCTCCCAAAAGAATAGTCTTTTTTGCTAATTCGTGTTCCAGATTATGAACTATCACTTACTCATACCGCAGGTTTAGCCAGGCGGCCGAAAAGAATATCCATTTCTTTGAATCACGGCATTTAGTATAACGCCCAACATAATCCAAAAATATGACACCAATAAATAACTATTTGAAACCATTAGTTCCACCATAATATAGGACACAAAGATAATAACCAAATCTGTCCATAATTTATTTTTTAAGCTAGAATATATTAATAAGGCAATACCACTCAAAATGAGACTCCCTATAAGCCAACCAAAATCCAATAGAATTTCCAATATGAAGTTGTGTGTATATTTACCATTAAGTATAGCTCTATCACTGAACACTCCATAACCAAATGGATTTAATCTTATTTTTTCAATTATGGTAGAACCAATTAAATCTCTTTCGGATAAATTATCCATATTATTATTTATCAAATATGTTAGGGTTCGACTATAAATATGAAACTTATCCAACATATTTAACAAAAGAACTGAAATATCATGTTGATAAATTGACACTAATGTACAAATTAGTAATGTAAAACATATAAATTTGATTTTTGTTTTAATTGCAAATTCCGAATATATAAATTTTAGCATTAAAAATGCTAACAGAACTAAGATTGGTCCACGTGAGCCTTTAATTATAATCATCATAATTCCGAGACAAGAAAATATAAGGTCATAATGTTTTTTTTCTTTTATCCACTTACTTAATAATATTAGGATGCTAAGACAAATCTGATATCCAAAAACCATATCGTAGCCATTACTTCGATAAACTTGTTTCATTGAATAAAATAAAAAATATAATACTCCAAACAAGAAAAGAACATATGCTGTTTTATTTACATAGTCTAAGAAAACTTGTGGATTTCGGATAGCCCTTGTAATAAAAAAAGCAGGGAAAATAGCTATTATATCTTTACTATATGCTTCAAGATATACCTGATTATTTTGAAAAAAAATATAACTTATTAAAATAGATACTAAGAAAAAAAGTAAAATACCTAAAATATCAATTGTAAATCTCTTCAGTATAATTGGAATACATAATATTAAAAAAGAATAATAAATACCATTAATTAAAAACTCAGGGATTTGTGAATTTCTTAGATTTATAAAGTTAAATCCTCCTGCCAGTATCTGTAACCCAAGGTATGATAAAAGCATTACTGAAATTGTCAAACTTAAAATAATATCTTCATAATCATCATTTATATAAAGCATTCTAAATTTCCTTCCTTTGCAATAAATTTGAAATCTATTAGCCGTTCTTTTTCATTATATTGTGCATGTCTCACTTATTCTTTCCTTAACATAGCTATTACTTTGCCTGCTTGTATTACGTTATTTTTGTTTTCCAAAACATATTTTTTTGCTGCTAAACCTTTATGATGTAACTCCTCTTTAGTTTTTGATAATATATCTTTCAAAGTATCAGTTAACCCAGCCACCGTCTCATACTCAATTAAATACACGTATTGCTGGTAATCTGTCGGCATACCAGGCAGATTACTTGTGAGAGTTGCAGTGCCCGATACCATATATTCCATATTTTTTGATGGAAAGGAGTATTTTGTATATTCTTCAGTCGTTGGTCGTGGGTTAACTAATAGGATTGCTTTAATCTGTTCCTGAATAACTACATCATTGGAAACTACTCCGAAATATTTAATACTTGGACATTCTTTACATATTTCTCTAAGTTCCTCTCCAAAATCTCCACTTCCGTATATATGCAGTTCGGTATTATTAACCTCTGCGGCTACGAATGCATCCGTTAATAGTTTTATTCCATAAATCCTTTGAAGTGCCCCAGTATACATACAAATCTTTTTTTCATATTTCCCGTCAAGATCATTTATGACCTTAGACATCTTAATATCAACCTGTCCTTCTATAACAATGTATGGTTTTTGCTTTTTATTAATTAGTTCGTTCATATATTGGGTTAAAAAAACATATGCTTTAAATCTATTCATAATTAATGTATTTATTGTCATCACCACTTTGTTAATAAGACTTATTTTATCTCTTGACATTCTAGCAAAAAAGACAGGAACATCAGTTACTATTCCTACACTACGTGTTCGAGTTATCATAGATGCCAATATGGCAGCACTAGCTATTGAGATGTTCAGTACATCACATATTACTATTCCTTCTTTTTTTTTCAAGAGCCATTTTAACGCGAAAAAAAAACAGGCAAAAAATAAGAATATCTGTCTCAATATAGGCCAATTAATAAACGCTAAATATCTATATTCTATACCGTTAACTTCTTCTTTTTCATTTCTATAATAAAATTGAGCTGATATTGATCGGTTTACAGGTTTAGATGAGAGTACCGTTATGTATGTTCCTTCATTTTGTGCCAATCCCTCAACCATTAATAGATGATATTTTTGAGCTTGCTGTACAGGTTTAATAGTTGCATTTTCAAATAGATCTCTAAATTTACTGTTTGAGCATAGGCTGGAAATATATAAAATGTCCATGAATCCCCCTGTTTATTGAGATGCGTATATGCATGATTCCCTCTAATAATTTGTTAATCGCCCCCACAAAGCAAATTACAGGTCACTGCAATAATATCCGTAGAGTATGTCTCACTTTATTAATTTACTACGACTTCCTTTTGCCTAATCAATTTTACAACATCTCGTTTTTCAGAATACCTTTTATTACATTAACCCCCTCTTGATATTCTACTAAAATTTCGTCTAGCTTACTATTACAGTTTTCTTCAAACGCTTTCCATGTTATTGAAGTGTAAAACCGAAATAAATCATTTGCAAAAGACTGGCTATATGGGTTGCACTCAAAACCAATTTTAGCGTCCGTAACTTGCCTTCCCATATAAGACCCAGCATTACAAAGTTGTGGAATGCAGAAAATAAGACCATCATAAAACTTGTTTGCCATTGCAGGTTGCATTGTCTTATCATTTTCAAACACATTGTGTATAAAGTCCGTTTCTTTTGCGAAACTGTATCGTTCTTCGGGTCTATACTCCCCATGAAAAAAGACATTTTTTATATCAAATTCTATACAGTACCTTTTTAAATTATGCGCAGTCTCCTGCTCCCTTCCATGATAATGGAGCTCAAAGCGACTATCATTTGCCAATCTCTCAATAATACTTTTGTTAATATCTACATGTCTAATAAAACCCCAATATCGAATTCTTATCGGGTCTATCTCCCGTGACCCGCAACGTCGCACATCTTTATTCTCGATAGAATCCAATAAGATATTATGGGAAATATATATTTTATCCATATTAGGCAGATACACTCTAAACGCATCCGAACTAACAAAGGTTGCAACCGAGTGTTCTACCAATTTATGAATTATTTTTTTATAAATCCTAATGTTCTCAAAAGTTACATCGCGATAATCCAAAATATATTTATTTGAATAATACTTTTTCAAAATATCAAAAAGAATTACTCCAGGAATTGTATGCATGACTATCACAAGATCGAATTTTCCATAAAGCAACAATTGCTTTACTTGTTTTCTATACTTCATAAAACTTTTTATTTTTCTTATCTTTGCGACATCATCTTCTTGATATAACCTAAACTCGTGTAATTTTATATTAAATGGTAGAGAAATTTCCTCCTTTAAGTCCCTATTCCAATATTGCAAATGAATTTCGTTATCTGTTTTAGTGAGTTGTTCCAAGTAAAAATTCATATACGGCATATAAGCTAGTTTAGTGAAACCAATTATTAATATCCTCATTGCAATCTCACCTCGCCAGCTCGCGGAATATATCAATGAACTTATTTGTATTGATTGTACTTGTATAATTAGCTTCTCCAAATGTTTTCGCCTTATCTGCCATCTCTGTGACTTTTTCAGGATGCTGGTATAAGTCCAATATGGCCTCTGCTAAAGTTTTATAGTCAGAGTTTGTTACTGACACTCCAATACCATTTTCGTTAAACATCTTGAAATACTCTGAATCTTGCTCTACTGAGTTCACAATCACACGCCGACAGGCCATCAAAAGTGGTACTTTACTTGGCACCCCATTGCCGATAACACCTTTACTGAGCGGGATAATACATATTGAACACGCACTATACACATCAGGAACAATTTCAATGGGCTGAAGTGGATAGAACTGAATGTTAGTTAACTGCTGCTTTTCTGCTTCGTCCACAAACTTTTGCTTGACGTTCCCATCTCCTATAATTTGAAACACAATTTCAGGCTCATCCTTCAAAAAATTGGCAACCTCTAGAATCGCCCTGTAGTTGAACACGTAGCCAATGGTTCCCGCAAACTGTACGTAGAATTTGTCGGTAGGGATATTGTACTTCTTATTAAATTTGTTGCTTTCCAATGGGATTTCACAAACAGTCTTATCGTCATACCACGCAGGCACTACTCGAATTTTTTCAGCTGGCACTTTCTGTTCGATAACCTTTTTCTTCATATCCTCTGAAAGCACGGTGATTATGGAACTCATTTTATAAGTAAACTTTTGAATAAACTTAATCATGTTATATATAAATTTACTCTTTATGACACCGATATCATAGGCATGTCCAGGAAAAACATCATATATGTTACAAACGATAGGTTTTCTGTTGAATAGCCTTAGCATGATCAACTGATAGATCATAGTTGGGCACGATTGCAAGAACACAACCTCGGCATCCTTCACCTTTTTCCATTTCTTATAGCTTGTAAAAGCATAGCTAGCTTCATCCAAGTACCGATTCATAAAACGTGTTTTATCTATCACCTTTCGGTCTACAACATCATATGTAAAACCAGCTCTGCCTTGAAGTAACGATGGAATGTCATGGTTAATTTTTTTGCGTCTGCTTTGCACTAGGTGAACATTAAACCCTGCCTTTAAAAAATCGCTTATCATTACCATTGCCATCTGATTGTTCGGTCCAGGGGTGTCAAAACCATCTGTTGTAATATAAAGTATCTTCATTATAAAACCCCTTTGCTAAAGATGGTCTCTTCACACTATTTTGGATTATTTCTTTGCTTGTAACTTTTTCTCCAAGCATTGATCTACTTATAAACTAATCCATCTTAACTATCATAAAACTATATCCAAATCCCTCTTAAGACTCAATAATCAGGAATAAGTCTGCAATATCTCAATTAATTTTCCCCCACACAACTGAATTAATTATCTTCGTGTAACTCTGAATGATCTTAACCACTTTCACTGATACATTAGCATCGACATAGTCTGATACTAGGAGCGTCGTCTCATCATTCTCCTGCATAGCTTTTGCTAGCTCTATCGCCTGTTCAACATCCTGACAATCAATGCCCCCGATGACCACTGTCCCTTTGTCTAGCACTTCTGGTCGTTCAGTGGAGGTTCTCAATAATATTCCCGCAAAGTCTAAGATTGCGCTTTCTTCAGAGAGGGTTCCACTATCAGAAAGAACACAAAACGAGTTCTTCTGCAATTTATTGTAATCCAGAAAACCAAACGGCTGTACACTCTGCACCAAGGGATGGAATGTAAATTTACGCTTCTCAATCAACTTTTTACTCCTAGGGTGGGTCGAGTAAATTACCGGCAATTGGTAACGTTCTGTTATATTATTAATTGCAGTCATTAAAGACAAAAAATTTGCTTCATGATCTATGTTTTCTTCCCGATGGGCTGAAACTAGGATGTATTTCCCTACTCCAATACCTAATCTATTCAGCACATCACTGTCATCAATTTTCTCCATATGCTCCTTCAATACTTCCTGCATAGGAGAACCGGTTACAAATATATGCTCTTTCCTGAAGCCCTCTGATAATAGATTCCGTCTGGAATGTTCTGTATATGGCAGATTTATATCCGAAATATGGTCAACGATCTTACGATTAATTTCTTCCGGCACATTCTGATCAAAGCAGCGGTTGCCTGCTTCCATATGAAAAATTGGCACTTTGAGACGTTTAGCCGAAATCGCTGAAAGCGCTGAATTAGTATCGCCAAGAATCAGCAAGGCATCTGGCATTTCTTTTTGCAGAACCTCATAAGATCTGGCAATAATATTACCCATGGTTTCACCAAGATTTTTACCTACACTGTCTAAGTAATAGTCAGGTTCCCGTAGTTCTAATTCTTCAAAGAACACTTGGTTGAGCGCATAATCCCAATTCTGTCCTGTGTGGACAAGTATATGCTTGAAATATCGATCACATGCCTTTATTACTTCTGATAATCTGATGATTTCAGGTCTTGTTCCGAGGATGGTCATGACCTTTAGTTTATTTCCATTCATCTTATCTACCACACTTTACACTTCCTCATAGTAAGTGTCCGGTTTCTCCGGATTATAGCATTCATTGACCCACATTATCGTCACCAAATCTGTATCTCCTAGGTTTTCGATGTTGTGAGTATAACCAGTTGGAATATCTACCACTTCCAACTTATCTCCGCTAACGTGGTATTCAATGACTTGACTCTCTCCAATTTTTCTAAATCGAATAACCCCCGTACCGCTCACCACTAAGAACTTCTCATTCTTGCTGTGGTGCCAGTGGTTGCCCTTCGTGATGCCTGGTTTGGAGATATTGACAGATACCTGTCCTCTCTCTGGAGTACGAATTATTTCAGTAAAGCTTCCTCGATCGTCAACATTCATCTTTAAAGGATAGCTAAAGTCATCCTCTTGAAGGAAGCTCAAATATGTACTGTAGAGGTTCTTCTCCAATTGATTTGACATATCGGCAACTGAAAGATTAATTCTACTCTCTTTAAAATTGCGAAACGTACTAGCCAATGCCCCCAATTTGATGGAATGTGTAACTGGAACGATACAATGACCGTCTTGCACTGTTGGATTGCCTTCCAGCACTTTCAAAAACTCCTCAACCACATCATCTATATAACACAATATCAAGTCTGCATCCGCATTGTTGACTTGGATGGGGAGGTCTCGCGCGATGTTATAGCAGAAAGTCGCCACAACCGTATTGTAGTTTGGTTGGCTCCACTTGCCGTAGATGTTGGTAAACCGGTAGATGTACACTGGCGCGCCAGTCGTCTTTCCATATTCAATTAGAGCCCCCTCGCCCTGCTTTTTGCTCAGACCGTATGGGTTGTCCCTCTCTGCCTGAATGCTTGAGGTGAAGACGATCGGCACCTTTTTCCCATTATTACGATTATATTTCTCCAAACTCTGGGTAATCTGCGCGGTAAAATCAGCATTGCCTTCAAAAAATTCCTTCTCGTCCTTCGGTCTGTTAACCCCTGCCAAATGAAAGATGAAATCACATTCTTTAAGGCATTCCGCTAACTCTACACCTGTAGTTTCAAGAGTTACCTTTAACAGTTCATATCTATCATCTCGCTCTAGAGTTGCACAGAGGTTTTTTCCTATAAAGCCGTTGGCTCCAGTAATAATTATTTTCACTTTAGTTCATCTCTTTCATCCTAAGCTCTTTTCTAATGAAATCAAGACTTAACAATTTATCTTTTACAGCTTCGACACTCAATCTATCTGTGTTATGGGAATTGTATTCTTCCATTGTAGAGAGGGTTTCACTTCCATCCACAAAGTATTGATCATAATTTAAATCACGGTTATCGGCTGGTACTCTAAAGTAATTGCCCATATCTTCCGCTTTGAAGAATTCTTCTTTAGTCAGCAATGTCTCATATACCTTTTCTCCATGTCGAGTACCGATGATTTTGATTTCATGATTAGGATTAAAGAGCTGGCGCATAGCCTCTGCCAAGTCTCCGACAGTACTTGCAGGCGACTTCTGCACAACAGTATCACCGCTCTGAGCATGTTCAAACGCATATACGACTAGTTCTACGGCCTCTTCAAGACTCATTAAATATCGAGTCATGTTAGGATCCGTGACTGTCATCGGCTGGCCTGTCCTAATCTGCTGTACGAACAGAGGAATAACAGAGCCTCGTGACGCCATAACATTGCCATATCGAGTAACGCAGATTATACATTTCTCCGAGGCTACTGTACGAGATTTAGCCACGACAATCTTCTCCATCATGGCCTTAGAGATACCCATTGCATTGATAGGATAAGCAGCTTTATCTGTTGAAAGACAGATACACTTTTTAACGCCATATTCGATAGCAGCAGTCAGTACGTTCTCTGTTCCTAGTACGTTTGTCTTGACTGCCTCTAAAGGAAAAAATTCGCAACTTGGAACCTGTTTCAGAGCCAATGTCGTCAATCTAAGCATCCAATAATTCACAATGCAGATTTCTTATTCATAAAGAAGCGTTTCTTTCTAGGGATTTTGCGTTCAAATTGCCTGTCTGGTCGTATAGGCGTACGATTTCTGGAG
>JBAQMG010000113.1:0-6448 GCA_049302575.1 Desulfitobacteriaceae bacterium
CCACATTACAGCCTGTATATATTTTACCAGAGGAAAAATAAGCCGCCGCACCTACTGGGTAATGAGAATAAGGTGCATAAGCTTGTTCGCTGGCCTGCCGTGCCTGGCTAATTAGTTCATTCCTGATTTTATTTTCACTTATGTCAGGAATATTTATCCCCCCTTTATCGATATTCGAAATTCGAGGTTCGAAGTTCAAAGTTCAAATTTCGAAGTTCGAACGTCATATAGGATTTAGAGATTCGCTTCGCGCATCTAATTCAAATTTCATCTTGAAATAATATTTTTAGAATAAGTTTTTAAGTACACGTAGCATGGGCTGGTAAAAAAGCAAAACTCCAACAACCAAAGCCTGTAAAACAGTAATCAACACTGTCCCAGCCGCCACATCTTTAGCTAAGCCTGCTAAAGGATGAAAATGTGGTTCAACCAAATCAACAACTAACTCAATAGCCGTATTAATAGTCTCTGCCAAAAACACACCCCCCATAGTCAGAATCAAAATCAGCCATTTCCAATATTCAAGCCCGCTCCACCAAGCAAAGGTCAAAATAAGAACACCAGCTAGACAGTGAAAGCGCATATGACTCTGAGTTTTCCAAGTATAACCTAACCCACGCCAAGCATGCTTTACGCTACGCCAAAAGGTCAGAGGTTTATGGTAATTCCCATGCTTTTCCAAAACCCTACACCGACTCTCTCTGTAGCCCTAGAAGATTTAGCACTTCCTCTTCTTTTTTACGCATTCTCACCTGCTCTGCTTCCTTTTCATGGTCATATCCCAATAAATGTAATGTACCATGTACCGCAAGATAAAGAAGCTCACGCTCAAAAGAATGTTCATATTCTAAAGCCTGACTTTGAGCCCGCTCTACGGAAATCACAATATCGCCAAGCAAATCATCTTGACAATCTATAATTTGGGGTTCTTCTGAATCCTCCTCTCGTAAAGCAAACGACAAAACATCCGTAGGCTGATCTACACCGCGATAGTCCCGAT
The DNA here is from genome assembly GCA_049302575.1 of Desulfitobacteriaceae bacterium. Lineage (GTDB taxonomy): Bacteria > Bacillota > Desulfitobacteriia > Desulfitobacteriales > Desulfitobacteriaceae > JBAQMG01. Next base: position 1,001 of record JBAQMG010000113.1, read on the forward strand.
TAAGTTCATGAATTCGAGCCTCAGTCACCAAAGATAAACTAATTTCGGCCTTATCGGACTCCCCATGCAGACTAAGAACTGTACTCAGACCCTTTTCCAACAAGCTTTGCAATTTCTGACGTTCTATTTGGGAAATGGAATCTTCCTCCCAATTAATATCTAAGTTCATCGATTAAGATCGTCCTCTCCGTTATTAGATTCTTTATCTATTAACCTATCCTCTGACGATTTTTTATTAGTTGCACTTTCTTGTCCATTAGCACGATTAATAGGCATGTCTGGATACTCCACCCGAGAATGGAAAATTCCGCTTAAGACCATGACGAAAGCCATCGCAATCCTATCCAAATCCTGAAGAGTTAAATCACTTTGATCAAGCTGCCCATCATTTAACTTATCTTTGATAAGTTTACGAACTAAACCCTCAATTCTCCCAGGAGTAGGTTTCTGCAAGGAACGTACTGCCGCCTCAACGCTATCAGCCAAACAAACTAGGGCAGCTTCTTTACTCTGAGGTCGTGGAGCTTCGTAATGAAATGACTCTTCAGGAACCTCTTCATTTTCCTCCCTAGCCTTATGAAAGAAAAAACCTACCACACTATCACCGTGATGTTGACTAATAATGTCTTGAATTGGTTCCGGCAACTTATATTCTTTGGCTAATTCCAAACCATCTTTAAGATGAGAAGTTATAATCAAAGAGCTAAGCGTAGGAGCTATCTTATCATGAGGATTATCTTGGGAAATCTGATTTTCTATAAAGAAATAAGGGCGTTTAAGTTTGCCTATATCATGATACATCGAGCCAACGCGTACCAAGATGGCATCAGCCTGAACAGACTCAGCTGCCGCCTCGGCTAAATTACCGACTAAAATACTATGATGATAAGTCCCTGGAGCTTCCATCAACAGGCGTTTAAGCAACGGAAGATTTGGATTGGATAATTCCAGTAAATGAACAGCAGACGTAATATTAAATCCTGATTCGAACCAATGTAGGGTTCCTACAGTAAAAACAGAGGAAATCAGACCGTTAACGCTGCCTAATAAAACCCCTACAGCCCAAACAACAGGTCGCATTTCTGACATGAGCGCTAACCCACTGATAACTATGATATTAACAGCTGAGACAAAAAGTCCCGCTCGAGTCAAATCGGAACGTTGACTAACCATAGATACACTGTGTACCCCTGCGATTCCACCAAATAAAGCCACCAATCCAATTTGAGTGCTTAAAGAGGTTACGAGATTAGGTTCTACCAAGATCCCTGTAAATACAGCCAAAATAACAGATACGATTAAGGCTAACTCAACATCAATTAAGATTGCCACTGTCATCGTGGCCCAAGATACAGGAATCAGCATTCCAGCCAAAGCATTGAATTCTGCCCCACCAAGGTCAAGTGCCACAATCCCCTTTCCGACGATTAGCACAAGGGCAATCGTTAAGCCAACAAGGATTAACTTATCCGCCAGTCGCGGAGTGCCTCGCTTGTAGCGAAAGACATACACGAAAATCGAGGCCATACCACAAAATACAAGGAGGGCAATCCCTCCAGTCGCCCGCCAAGGAGAGCGATTATCTACCAATCCATAAGCTGATAATACTCGGAAAACTGTTTCATCAGCAATTTCTCCAGGACCGACGATCTTTTGATTCGTTTTATACTGATGAACTTCCATCTTAACAGCAGAACGTGCAGCATTACGTTGTTTTTCCGAGGCTTGCTCATCAACAATTAAAGTTGACTGATTAATCTTTGCTTCAACGAACGTTTGGATAAATATTTTCATACCATCCGGTAAGGTTGACTTATCAAGGTCTTGTTTAATCCGTTCTCTTAAAGGCCCAACCTCAGCCTCCGAACGTGCTCCTGTATCAACATCCCGAGCACGGCTAATAATAATTTCATTGGTTGTTTGCTCATACTTATTCAACTCCTCTTGGCTAAGTTTAGCAAGAGATGTCAATACATTATCTGGCAAAACAGTAAAAAGTGGTGTTTGTCTTAACTTGATGATTTTTAAACGTTCCTCAGTGTTAGCTGCTATAATATCGTGCAAAGCTAGAAACGACTTACTTAGATCTCTTGCCAGGCCAGCTACAAAGTCGTCATCTGCCTTGTAAACAAGGGGAGTAGCCTTGACGGCCATCTCTTGATCCTTTTTATACTTGTCCAAATCATCAATATCTTTATTCCATGGTGCCTTAATCAGTTCTGGACTAGGTTCGCCCAACGAAAGGTGAAGCTTAGACACAAAAAGGCTAGAAGACAACAATACTGTAAACAACAGAAAATACACCACCCCAGCTAATCCCCGCTGCCATGTGGTGACTTTCAACTTGCTCATAAATTCCTTAGTCCAAAACTTTCTAAGACGCAATATATACCACCTTTATCGGGCTTCCCGATTGTCGTTCTCCCGCTCCCATTAAGGATTTGCATAAACGGCTAAATCCTCGTAGGTTTCTATCTCAACCCTGACCTTTTCCTGCCCCTTGGTATGCGGCATTACTCTGACAGTTTGTCCAATAATTCTCACACCTTTAGGTATTTTCTTGTGCACCTCAGCCAAAGCTAAATTCTCAGCCAACTGACGCGCTTCGGAAGAGGAACGTTCGACATGTACCTGACAAAGTTCTCTATATCTAATCTTGATAACTTCGACGGGAAAACGCCAATTCCTCCAGGACAACAGAGGTACACCTACAACTTCCTGCTTAACTTGTAAAAACGGTGAATTCGGTGTCGTTATCATTATGACTCTGGACCCAGTTTTTATACCCCATCCCTTAGCCTGCTGCCCACTTTCCACTACCTTGTCTTCGATTAACGGAACCTTTGCTTCTTCACTATACCAAACACGACCCCTCACAAAACCTTTTGCAGTGGTTTGTTGAACATTAGTTTTTGCAGTCAACCCATTTAAAGCTGGCTCTTGAGAAATTAATACTTGACCAGCCCTGACTGTTTCCCCTTCATGAATTTGAGGTTGGCCTTGAATTACCATAACTTCCTGAACCAAGCCAGGTTTACTAGCGACTAAATTACCTGCTTCAGAGGGAATTTTCGGATGAATTTTCTCTACGATGTTAATCTCCATGTGTGTACCTTTGCGCTCGATGCCAACCCAGGCAGCATCAGGTATTTGTTCCTGTAAAATGACAGCTACTTTATTAGGATCAACTTCTTTTTGCCACACCCAGGTTTTAAGACCCTGACCTGCTGCTTGTTCAAGAATTTGTTGGGAGTCTAAGACTTTATTACCCGAAACACTAATTGATAAAATCATTTGCGATAAACTAATTAATACTATTGCAATAACAACTAACCCGATCATAAGTCCTTTTCGTCGCCACCAACGTATAGCTATAAACGGCCAGCCATATTTTGCAACGATTCGAATTTGGGTATGACTTTTTCGGACAGCTCGACGCAACCGTGAAAAATCTCTAAGACTAACCTGCGCCCGCAAACCCTTTTCCGAACGCTGAACCTGAAAGAGCATGATTTTATCTCGTAAAACCTCATTAATAAAATCAGCCAGCCGTTCTCCTCGAGCTAGAAAATAGATTCTTCCCCGCCAAAAAGCAAGCATACGTTCAAACATTTCCCTTGCCCTCCTCAAACGTTAAGGAAGACAATTCTCCTTCAATACGCATTTCTGTCGGTAGAATTGTTTTGAGAATAAATCCTTTTCCACTAAAACATAGTTCTCCCTCTGAAGTCAGTAGGCGTATTTCCTCTTCGTTAAAGGCTAAAACGCTCTGAAAATTTTCAACTATTAATTGTTGTCGTCCTGTGATACTTATCTTTGGTCCGTCTCCCAGAGCATCCGGCGGTAATTCTAAAATATTACTAACACTCTTTTGCAACTTATCGAACATACCAACTCCTCCCTTCTCTAGATTACTTTATGAATCAAAGAGGAGAAATAGTCCAAGCACTAGGCTAGGGGAGATGCATAATTCATAATTTAGAGAACTGGACATGTCTTCGATGTTCTGATCTTGTTTGATTAGACGGTTTAACTTAACTCTAAATGACTAGAAATCACCCAGATGTAGTATATTGTTTGAATGACCCTTTAAGAATGAAAAAGATTCAGTCGCAATTAAGCAACTGAATCTTTTCTCATACTAATAAGTATTTAGCTGGAAATTACGAACCAAGCAGTTCGCGGACGATTTGATTAACTACTTTACCGTCAGCGCGACCCTTTGTCTTTGGGGTTAATGCTCCCATCACTTTACCGAGGTCCTTTGGACCTTGTGCTCCGAGATTTACAAGGGTTTCCTGTACAAGTTGGCGAATTTCCCCTTCAGAAAGCTGTTGAGGAAGGTACTCCATTAAAATAGAAATTTCCTTTTCTAAGCTTTTGACTGTTTCGGGGCGATCAGCCTTAGCAAACTCCACTACGGAATCCCGCAGTTTTTTTAGCTCACGAGCCAAAACTTCGAGCGTTTGCTCGTCGTTAAACTCCAGTCTTTTGTCTATCTCAGCATACTTTATAGCAGCCCTGACCATGCGAATGACGGAAAGTCTCACCTTCCCCTCCTCTTTGGCCTTCATGGCAACCTTCATATCCTCAACTAGGCGATCTTTTAGGGACAATTGTTAGCCACTCCTTACTTGAACTTGCGTTTACGTGCGGCTTCAGATTTCTTTTTCCGCTTGACACTAGGCTTTTCGTAATGCTCATGCTTACGGGCCTCAGACAAAACTCCCGAACGCTGACAAGTACGCTTGAACCGGCGGAGTGCGCTATCTAGGGATTCGTTTTTTCCTACTTTGATTTCGCTCATTTAATATCCCTCCCTCCACTGGATCATCAAAAGGGCACATAACTGATTTGATTATACTGGATGAAGTTGGGCACGTCAAGTTTAGACAGACCTGTCTAAACTCTATCTGCTTAGCCAATTTTGGACAACAGCTGTCCGCCGATCATATGAAAGTGCAAATGTTCAACCATCTGTCCACCATCAACACCTATGTTTGTTACGACTCGGAAGCCAGATTCAGCAATCCCGGATTCAGTGGCTAATTTTTGAGTAACAGCTAATATATGTCCTAGTAAAGGTTCGTTGACTTGGGTAATAGCATTCAAATCTTTTAAATGTTGTTTAGGAATAACCAGAAGATGCACAGGAGCCACGGGATTAATATCTTTAAAAGCTATCACATCCTCGTCTTCATAGAGAATTTGACTGGGGATCTCTTTGTTTACTATTTTACAGAATATGCAATCCACCATTTATTTGCACCCTTTCATATTCCAAAAATAAAACTTAAAAAACATACTTCTTAAAGAAGCAAACCTCGCTTCATTTAATTAAAAATAATTTGAAAAAATTTCATCTTAACATTTATAATAACACAAAATTACCTCGAATAACAAAGCCAGAAAATTATGATTGTGCATTGGTGCATTGGTGCATTGGTG
>JBAQMG010000114.1:0-26592 GCA_049302575.1 Desulfitobacteriaceae bacterium
CGACCAGACAGGCAATTTGAACGCAAAATCCCTAGAAAGAAACGCTTCTTTATGAATAAGAAATCTGCATTGTGAATTATTGGATGCTTAGATTGACGACATTGCCAGCGCAATTACTCTCAAAAACCTTTTCATGTTTTTGCCTCTATTCTTCTCAAATAATAATTTGTTTAAATAATAGCCTGTACCTTCCCTGAACAATTCGACAGTATTCTCTACATTCCTGCGCTATGAAAGTATTTAGTATAAGGCTAACCTGCAAATCAATTTACATAGATGATTTTTTCTTAAATTTATGCTAAGGTAGTTGTATGTTGGTTGAATGATGACTAAAATTACAAAGATTTATGAGGTGAAAAAAATGAGAAAAGTAAATATCACAGAAACCGTCCTAAGAGACGGTAACCAATCATTGATTGCTACAAGGTTAGCTTTCGAACAATTTGCCCCTATTCTCGAGGAACTTGATAACGTAGGGTACTACTCCTTAGAATGTTGGGGTGGGGCAACTTTTGACTCCTGTATAAGGTTCCTCAATGAAGACCCTTGGGATAGACTGAGAAAAATAAAAGCAATTGTGAAAAAGACCCCCCTGCAAATGCTTCTTAGGGGTCAAAACGTTCTTGGTTATAAACACTACCCTGATGACGTAGTTCGAGAATTTGTCAAGGCTGCAGTGGCTAACGGCATGGACATTATTCGCGTTTTTGATGCCCTTAATGATTTTGATAATATTAAAGTCGCTATGGACGAAGTTAAAAAACAAGGAGCCCATGCCCAAGGAACCGTTGTCTATACAGTAAGCCCGATCCACGATGTCAAAAACTACGAAAACTTAGCTAAACACCTAGAAGAAATGGGTGCCGACTCAATTTGCATCAAAGATATGGCCGGTCTTCTAATGCCACAGGTTGCCTTTGATTTGATCAAAGTCTTAAAGCAGACTGTAAAAATACCTATCTACCTACACGCACACTGTACCAATGGGATTGCTGAAATGGCCTACCTCAAAGCGATTGAAGCTGGTGTAGATGGCATAGATTGTGCTATCTCTTGTTTCTCTAGCGGCTCTTCCCAACCACCCACCGAGACAATGCATTTTGCCTTAGAAAACGCTGGCTATACCACGGGCTTAGATCCCATTAAATTAAAAACTGTGAATGACTTTTTCAAACCACTTAGAGAAGAGTTTATCTCCTCCGGTATACTAGATACTCAAGTTCTTTCTCCTCAACCTGAAGGCCTAGTTTACCAAATTCCTGGCGGAATGTTATCTAATTTAATATCTCAACTTAAAGCGCAAAATGCTATTGAAAAATTAGATGCCGTACTTAATGAAGTCCCTAACGTTCGGAAAGATCTAGGATACCCCCCTCTTGTTACTCCAACTAGCCAGATCGTTGGAACTCAAGCCGTCTTTAACATCTTAACTGGTGAACGTTATCAAATGGTTATTAAAGAAGTGGTTAACTACTTTATGGGAGAATACGGCAAAGTTCCAGGCCCGATTAATGAAGAAGTTGCCAAAAAAGCTCTCAGGAAAAAACAACCTCTTCCAGGACGCTATGCCGATACTCTAGAACCTGCCTTTGAGAAGACAAAGGAACAACTTAAAGACATTACTTCGAGTGCTGAAGATGTCCTAACCTATTTGTTGTTTCCACAAATTGCTGAGGAATTTATCAAAAATAAAAACGGGATTGTTTGAGTCATAAAAAAATGTATAATTTTCTTGCTCTATAATGATACTTTTTCATCCTGGATTGGGTATAATGGGGGGTAGGGTAATATACCTATTTACTTGAGAAGGGAAGATGTTCTTTGTCATTACATATCCATTTTGTCGGTGTCAAAGGTTCAGGCATGAGTGCTTTGGCTCAAGTAAGCGCTGAAATCGAAGGTGCAACTATTACAGGTTCTGACGTGGAAGAACGTTTTTTTACAGATATAGTCTTAGAGCGCGCGCATATCCCCGTGCTGGGTTTTTCTCCGAAGAATGTCGAACAAGCTGATTTAATAGTTGCCTCACCCGCCTATACCGACCAACACGCAGAGCTCGTCCGGGCTAGAGAGCTAAATATTCCCATCCTCTCTTACCCACAATATCTTGGGCGCTTGATGTCCAAAAAACGGGGCATCGCAGTTACCGGTACTCATGGGAAAACCACAACAACCGCAATGATTGGTTTAATTTTAATGCAAGCTGGCCTAGATCCCACGATAATCGTAGGTAGTGACGTTCCCAGCCTTGGGGGCAATGCTCATTCTGGTCATGGAGAATTCTTTCTAGCAGAATCCTGCGAATACAGGCGACATTTTCTTAATTACTCCCCCGAGTACCTAATTATCACTAACATAGATTTTGACCATCCAGACTATTTCCGAGATCTTCAGGATGTGGTCTTAGCTTTTCAAGAAATTACCCAAAAGGTTTCCCCTAACGGACATATTTTTATCTTAGCCGATGACCCCAATCGTCAAGCAATTGAGAGTCTAGCACCGATCACTACGTTCGGACTATCCGCGGAGGCTGATATTCGTGCAACCGATATCTCTTATAATGATGAAGTCAGTACTATGAAACTCTTCATTTTAGGTGACTATGTGGGAGACTTAGTACTTAATATTTCTGGTAAGCACAACATTCTCAATGCCCTAGCCTCAATTGCCTTTTGTCGCGAAATCGGCCTACCGCTCCATCAGATTCTAAAAAGTCTCAGCCAGTTTACTGGTACCAAACGACGTTTTGAACACCTCGGAGTCAAAGACGGTGCCCTTATTGTTGATGACTATGCCCATCATCCTACAGAAATCCGCAGCACCTTAGAAGGTGCCCGTCTTTCTTTCCCCAATCGGCGTATTCGAGCCATCTTTCAACCTCATACCTTTAGCCGCACAGAAAAACTTCTTCAGGAATTCTCACGTGCTTTCCAATCCGCTGACGAGGTCGTCATCGCCGATATTTTCGCCTCCGCCCGTGAACGAGATCCCCATACGATCTCCTCTACAGCTTTAGTAGAACTTATCCAACAACAAGGAATACAAGCCAGTTATATCGGAACCCTTGACGACATTAAATCTTACGTAGTTAAAACCCTTGCTCCCGAAGATTTAGTCCTTACCCTAGGGGCTGGAGATATTTATAAAGTAGGTCAAGACCTAGTCTGTTAACTAGCCTTCATTTGTGAAATTTGTCGGGCCAACGCCCTAATCATACCACTGAAAATAAACTTATGAATAGGGTAAAGTGCATACCAGTATAAATGGCCTAGAAGTCCTTTAGGTTCGTAGAATGCTATCTGAGTTATAAGCACCTTGGAATTATCCAAGGTGCTTATAACAAATTGCAGCCACCCTCTACCAGGCATTTTCATCTCTGAATGTAATCTTAACAAGCGTTGATCAATTAGCTCTTCCACTCGCCAAAAATCGATCGGATCACCTACCCTAAGTTGAAGGTAGCATCGCCTGCCGCGATAGCCAACCCCACCCACCAGGGTATCCATAAACCCACGCAACCACCACAAAGGATTGGCATAAAGCCAGCCATTTTGCCCTCCAATACTAATGATAGCTTGAAAGACCTCGCTCGTTGAAGCTTCTACAATGATCTTTCTCTTTTCCATAACCATACCCTCTATATTGGTAAGTTTGACGACTTGGTCATCTTTTTGTCCTAAAGAAGAGATCGAACCAGACCAAATCGTTTCTACTTTGTCTTCAGCATTACGCTCAAGTGCCAGTTCTAAGGCCTCTTGATATCTTAGGAGAGGAAACCTAAAGAGTTGTCGAGCAGTATCATCCCGAACGATAACCTCGTTTTTTAAACCTTCTATTAATGGACGACTAATATTAGCCGAGATTGGGGTAAGTAAATCTAGGAATAAAGCACAGATTTCCGTCGTTAGAAACGGTACAATCACTATTTTACGTTTCAAACCACGTACCCGTGCATAAGTTAGTAACATCTCATTGTAGCCCAAAATATCTGGACCGCCAATTTCTAAGATCTGCCCCGCTGACTCCGGAATCTCTAAACATTCCACCAAATACTCTAAAACATTCCGAACAGCAATCGGTTGAGATTTAGTTTTTACCCATCTTGGGCTAGGAATGATGGGTAACCGTTCGGTAATATAACGAAGCATTTCGAAAGAGACACTTCCTGAGCCAATAACTTGGGCAGCTCTAAATTCAGTGATCGGAACTCCACTCATTCTCAATTGATCACCTGTATCGTGCCGACTTTTTAAATGCTCTGAGAGATAATCGTTATCTGACCCCAGTCCACTCATATAGATAATTCGTTTGACTCCCTGTTCCTTAGCAGCTCGACCAAAATTAGCAGCAGCTTGGATATCTCGTTCAGGAAAACCCTTCCCTGCGGTCATAGAATGAACAAGATAATAAGCAACCTCTACATTCTCCAAAGCTGGCAAGATTGATTGATAGTTTAAGACGTCCCCCTCAAAAACAGTTACCTTATCCCAGCCTCTTCCTTGTATCCGTGAAGAATCCCTTACAAAGCATCGAACACGATGGCCTTTTTTCATCAAACGACTGATCAGTCGACCACCTATATATCCCGTAGCACCAGTTACTAAAATAATTTTATCGTGATGCTTCACTTGATCCAAGAAAACTCCTCTTTTCAACCCTTTAAAGTCAAGTCTAATCTTCGAATCTCTTTTAAAAGCTCCTGCCAACTATGACAACGTGTAATCCCTACTGGAAGTTCACCTTGATTATAACTAGCATTTAAAAGTAAAGCGGGAACACCACTATTAGCAATACTTCTGGCGTTGACCAGATAGTCTTCAACAAATACGTGCATCCCCCATTGCTTGATTAAGTCAACTTTACTTTTAAATCCCGTGAAAAGGACATGTTCGTAAGGAATCTGATATTTTCGGAACCAGCGTAGCGTAACTTCTTTTTCCTCAGGAATTCGAGCTGTAATATAGATAAGTTCATGTCCTTCTTTTAGCAAACTTTCAATTCCTACTTTTGCTCCCAATATTGGTTGAGGCATACTTAATAATTGTTCGGTATTCTGGATAAAGAAATCATTCATATCATCCCATGGAACATCAAACACGAGATGCATCTCGTAATCCTCAAGTACAGTGATATTCTTTCCGTAATGCCGATTTAATTCTTGCAACCAGACCGAATAACTATCGGATATTACTCCGTCAATATCCAAACCAACACGCATGCTTAATCCAGCCCTTTGGGTTTAGGTAATTCGAAGCTTAGTGGAAGTTGCCGTTTATGCTCACTCACCCGATGTAATTCTTCTATTCTCTCAGGAATGTTAGCAGGAACCTGCTCTCCCAAAAGATAGCGGTCAATCATATCATAGGCTAAGCCCATCTCTGCTTCATCTGTTTGTCCTGGCCAGAGTCCAGCCGTTGGTACTCGACCAGCAATTTTTTCCGGTAATCCTAACGCTCTAGCCCAAGCCCTAACCTCCGTTTTGGTCAAAGAACTAATCGGTAAAACATCAACCCCACCATCACCGTATTTAGTGAAATAGCCAGTATAACTTTCCGGGGCGTTATCTGTACCCACTACTAAATAGTTAAGTGCATTCGCTACCGAATATAAGGTTGCCATCCGCAAACGTGCTTTTAAGTTTCCCTGACTCATCTGTTGCCCAACGGGAGTAAACTTTTTAGAAAGCAGTCCTGCCTCAACTTGACCAAACACCTCCAGATGAGCCTGACCCAGGTCAACTTCAAGAACCTCGAGACCATGAGTCTGAGCAATTAGCAAGGCGTCTTCTTTATCCAAAGGATTAGACTGACAGGGCATTATTACACCCAAGCAATTGTCTGGAAATGCCCGCTTACAAAGTCCAGAAACCACCGCTGAATCAACACCCCCAGAAACACCTACCACCAAGCCTTTGACCTTGGCCTGCGCTGCTATCTGCCGTAACCATTCAACCGCTTGAGCTATTCGTACTTCGATTTCTGCTTCATTCCACATTGCACTCTACCCCCTAGTCTCAATATTATTTTTCATTTAGCACCCTTGCTTTAAATCATACAACCTAATCGTCAGATCTACAATATTAACTAATCATTTTAGCAAATCGATTACGTCTGGCAACACAAATTACTTTAGTATCCTTTCCCAAATCAGCAGTTAAAATAATCTCTAAAAAATTAACCTACTTTGACCAAGATGGGCAAGTAGGCTTACATATCCATATCTCCTTCGTGTTTTTCTAATATTTCAGGTCTAGCTTATTCACACTACTCACAATTATATGATCATTTCTGTTGATAACTAACCTTAACTTCGAACTTACCAAAGTAACTGTTCTAACTCCTGCTGATTATACATTATAGACTTTAATACCGTTTCCGGTGCCGGTCCTCCCGTAACCTGTCTGTTACGAACACAATATTCAATCCCAATGGCCTCGAAAAGATCAGCACTAAAAACCGTTGATAGCGCTTGGTACTCCTCTAAGGTCAAATCTTCTAAGCCAAGATTTTTCTTACTACAATATAAAACAATTCGCCCGACCAATTCATGAGCATCCCGAAAAGGAACACCTTTTTTAGCCAAATAATCTGCTAAATCTGTCGCATTAGTAAATCCGCCTTTAGCACCCTGAGCCATAACCTCACGCTTAACTTTCATCGTACTCAGCATTGGTTCCATGACTAGAAGACACTTCTGCACAGTATCCACAGCGTCAAACAATCGCTCCTTATCTTCTTGCATATCCTTGTTGTACGCTAAGGGAAGGCCTTTCATAACTGTCAGAAGAGCAAATAAATCCCCATAAACTCTGCCCGTTTTACCTCTCACCAACTCTGCAACGTCGGGGTTTTTCTTTTGCGGCATAATGCTGGAACCCGTGGAATACCCATCATCCATCACCACAAATTGAAACTCTCCGCTCGACCAAAGCACTAGTTCTTCACATAAACGGCTTAAATGCATCATTAAGATTGAAGCCGCCGCCAAGAATTCTAAAGCAAAATCCCGATCACTGACCCCATCCAAACTATTTTGGGTCACTCCCTCAAAACCTAGTTCACTAGCAGGCAACTCTCGCCGCAGAGGAAAAGTCGTCCCAGCCATAGCACCTGATCCTAAAGGTGACAAATTTAGTCGTTTCCGGGTATCCTTTAAGCGCCCAAGATCACGCAAAAACATTTGCACATAAGCCATGAAATGGTGTGCCAAAGTAATCGGTTGAGCCTTCTGCAGATGAGTATAGCCTGGCATCCAGGTTTCCAAATGCTCCTCAGATAATTTAAGTAAGGTTCGAATAAATTTAATCAAGCTATCTTTGGTTGTATCAATTTCCTCGCGCAGAAATAGCTTTAAATCTAAAGCAACCTGGTCATTACGGCTCCGGGCAGTATGCAGCTTTTTCCCCAGCTCCCCAATCCGCTCCGTCAGAAGCTTCTCCACATTCATGTGAATGTCTTCCGCCCCAATTTCGAACTCCACAAGACCAGCTTGAATTTCCACTAAGAGCCCTTGTAGAGCCACAATGATCGTTTCAGCTTCCTCCCGAGACAATACTCCAATCGTGCCTAGCATGCGAGCATGAGCGACACTCCCCTGAATATCTTGCTTATATAAGCGTTGATCGAACGAAATAGAAGAATGAAAATCTTCCACTAATGCGTCAGTACTTTTCTCAAAACGTCCACCCCAAAGCTTCACGTTAATCGCCACCTCCATTATCGCAGACCCGATTTTTTCTCCATTAAAGCTCGTACTTTTAAAGGGAGTCCAAAAAGGTTAATAAACCCTTCCGCATCTTTCTGGTTATAAACCCCATCTCGGCCAAAGGTAGCAAACTCCTCATTATATAGAGAATAAGGCGATTTACTCCCAGCTAATGAGCAGTTCCCTTTGTAAAGTTTGATGCGCACTGTTCCAGTCACGTTTTGTTGAGTAACCTGAACGAAGGCGTCCATTGCCTCCCGAAGTGGAGAAAACCAAACTCCGTCATAGACCAATTCCGCATATTTGAGGGCGATCTGTTCTTTATAATGTAGGGTCATACGGTCAAGAGTTAAGTGTTCTAGAGCTTGATGAGCCATATATAAAATCGTTCCGCCGGGGGTTTCGTAGACTCCTCGCGACTTCATGCCTACTAAACGATTTTCAACCAGGTCTATGATCCCCACTCCGTTTTGACCCCCTAATTGATTGAGGGTTTCTAAGAGCTTTACCGGAGAGAGTTTTGTTCCATCTAAAGTTACTGGTATTCCCTGCTCAAAACCCAGTTCAAGATAAGTTGCTTTATCCGGTGCATCCTCTGGAGCAACCCCTAACAAAAAGAGCCCACGTTTTGGTTCATTCCAGGGATCCTCTAAATCAGCTCCCTCATGACTGAGATGCCAAACGTTACGATCCATGCTATAGGACTTGTTCGTTGCCGCTATCGGAATACCACGAGCTTTAGCATATTCAATCGCTTCTTCGCGAGATTTAATATCCCAGATACGCCAAGGAGCAATAATTTCTAAGTCTGGGTTTAAAGCTTTGACCGCCAATTCGAACCGAACTTGATCGTTGCCTTTGCCAGTGGCACCATGACAGATGGCCACAGCTCCTTCTTTTTCAGCAATTTCTACGAGGCGTTTAGCAATCAGAGGTCTAGCGAACGATGTGCCTAGCAGATATTTTCCTTCATAGACTGCTCCAGCTTTAAGAGTGGGGTAGATATAATCCGTAACAAACTCTTCCTGTAAATCTTCGATATAAAGTTTACTTGCTCCACTCTTGATGGCCTTTTCCTGGAGTGGGGCAAGTTCCTCTCCTTGTCCTAAATCAGCAGCCATGGCAATAACTTCATACCCATAATTTTCCTTAAGCCAAGGTATAATAATCGACGTATCTAAGCCACCAGAATAAGCTAAAACTACTTTTTTCAAAACTGTTAAACCTCCGTTCTAAATCAACAAATCTCCCACCTGAACTATGTCTCTTTAACAATTATACAAACTCTAAGCAAGTAATCAAGTAAGCCACCTCATATGCCACTTAGTTCATTGTTCATTGTTCTTAACTGGGACAGACTTTTTTCAAATCTTCTCTAACTAACTTCATTAGCTCAACTCAACTTTCTACTTGAGCTTCAAATATTCTTGCAAAGTCAAAACTTGCGGGGTAGTATCACTACGCATTTCTTTTAGCGCTCTAACCACTGCTTTGGCTGTATCCATAGAGGTCAGACAAGGAACACGGTGTTCAACCGCTAAACGACGCAACAGATATCCGGTACGTTCTTCTTTTTTGCCCTTTTCTGGTGTGCTGAGGATAAAGGAAAAAGCCCTCCTGCGCACAGCTTCTTGCAACTGTTCACTACTTTCCCCCAGATCTTCAACTTCTACACCACACAAGGCCAAGGCCTTCGCCGTATCACCTGTGGATTGAACACCGAAACCCAGCCCAGCCAGCTGTTGAGCTAGGCCTAAAGCCTCTGGCCGATCCTTTTCGGCAACAGAAACAAAGATATTTCCCTCTTTGGGAAGCGGCACGTGAGAAGCAGCAAAGGCTTTAGCTAGCGCATGCCCAAAATGAATATCCATCCCTAATACTTCCCCCGTCGATTTCATTTCCGGGCCGAGTGAAGTTTCGACCTTGGTCAGTTTTTCGAAGGAGAAGACCGGCGCTTTAACAACGACGAAGGGAACTTCTGGCGCCAAACCCTGCTTATACCCAAGTTCCTCCAGTTTCTTGCCCAGGGCGACCTGCACAGCTAGACTTACCAACGGAATCCCTGTAACCTTCGAAAGAATAGGGACCGTTCGACTAGCCCTTGGGTTAACCTCCAAAACATAAACCTTTCCCTGAACAACCACAAACTGGATGTTCAGGAGTCCCAAAATGCCAATTCCTTGAGCAATTCTACAGGTGTATTCTTCGATTTGAGAAATTGTACTGGGGGTTAAACTTTGCGGTGGATAGACTGCGAAACTATCTCCGGAATGAACTCCAGCCCTCTCGATATGCTCCATAATTCCTGGAATGACCGTCGTTTCTCCGTCAGAGACAGCGTCTACCTCGACCTCTTTACCCTCCAAGTATTTATCCACTAAAATTGGGTGTTCCTGAGAAAGATTGATGGCCCGCTTAAGATAGTCTTGAAGTTGCTCGAGAGTCTCTACGACCTGCATAGCTCGTCCGCCAATCACGTAAGAAGGTCGCACGACGACTGGAAACCCTAACTCTTCAGCAACGCCTTCAGCTTGATCCAATGAAGTGACAGCGCGTCCTTCCGTCTGAGGGATTCCCAAACGATTTAACAACGCTGCAAAACGTTCGCGGTCTTCAGCCATATCAATCGCATCGACCGGGGTCCCGATGATCCGTACTCCCGCTTGGCTCAAGGGCCCTGCCAAATTAATCGCAGTCTGTCCGCCAAATTGTACTAATACTCCATCGGCCTTTTCTTTGTTTAAGACATGGAGAACATCTTCCGTCGTCAAGGGTTCAAAATATAGTTTATCCCCTGTATCGAAATCGGTAGACACCGTTTCTGGGTTATTGTTAATCATGATAGACTCTACCCCGGCTTCTTGAAGGGCCCAGAGAGCGTGCACTGAACAATAGTCAAATTCAATACCCTGCCCGATACGGATGGGGCCTGAGCCCAGAACGACCACTTTAGGACCGCTGCGCACGATAACCTCATCTTCTTCTTCATAGGTAGAGTAATAATAAGGAGTTGAAGATGCAAACTCAGCCGCACAGGTATCGACAGTCTTATAAACCGGAATAATTGCTTGCTCGAAACGCTGAAGACGAATTTTTTCTTCGGTAAGGCCTGTTAAACGAGCAATCGCCAAATCAGAAAATCCTTGGGTTTTAGCCAAGCGAAGAAGGTCAGTATTAAGTATTTCCTGCTGCATTCTCCGTTCCAGAGCTACTAAATTCTTAATTTTATGTAGAAAGAAGGGATCAATCAAGGTTAGGGTTTGGATTTCCGCCATGGTCCAAGCGCGTCGAAAAGCTTCAGCAATCGCAAAAAGTCGTTCATGATCTGCTGTAGATAATTTATCCTCAATTTCGATTTCCGTCCAACGTCCAGAATCCGCGATTCTTAACCCCACTGTCCCTATTTCCAAAGAACGCATGGCTTTAAGCAAAGCTGCCTCCAAGGTTCTCTCTAAGGCCATAACTTCACCAGTAGCCTTCATTTGAGTTCCTAGCCGACTATCAGCAGCGGGGAACTTATCAAACGGCCAACGCGGAAACTTGACCACAACATAGTCCAAAGCCGGTTCAAAGCAAGCACTCGTATTCCCTGTCACTGGATTAGTCAGCTCAGGAAGTGTATACCCTACGGCAAGTAGGGCGGCTATTTTAGCTATAGGGTAACCCGTCGCTTTAGAAGCCAAGGCACTGGAGCGACTAACTCGCGGGTTGACTTCAATTACCACATATTCCCGACTCGTCGGGTGTAAGGCATATTGTACGTTGCAGCCACCGTTGACCCCTAAGGCCCGAATAATCCTCAGAGAAGCTGCCCTCAATAGCTGATATTCTTGATCCGTCAAAGTCTGGGAAGGGGCTACGACGATGCTATCCCCGGTGTGAATCCCGACCGGATCGATATTCTCCATATTACATACGGTTATACAATTGTCAGCGGCATCCCGCATAACTTCATATTCGATTTCCTTCCAACCGGCCACACTCCGTTCGATCAAGCACTGACCAATCGGACTTGATTGTAAACCCCTTTGGAGGATTTCTTGTAACTGTTTTTGATTTTTGACAATCCCGCCGCCTGTCCCACCTAAGGTATAAGCTGGACGTACAATGACCGGATAACCACAGCTTTCTGCGAAAGCCTCTCCTTCTTCTATAGTCATGACAATCGCACTCTCCGCTACCGGCTCCCCAATCTCCAACATGGTCTCCTTAAAAGCCTCACGATCTTCAGCCTTGTAAATTGTCTCGGCATTACAGCCAATTAAATCAACCTTATAGCGAGCCAAAATCCCCTGTCGTTCCAACTCCATCGCCAAATTAAGCCCTGTTTGTCCGCCAAGCGTCGGTAATAAAGCATCAGGTCGTTCCTTAGCTAAAATAACCTCCAAGCGTTCAGGTAGTAACGGCTCTAAATAAATCTTATCGGCCATTTGGACATCCGTCATAATTGTTGCGGGGTTACTATTGACTAGAACCACTTCAATGCCAACCCCACGTAGGGCTTTACAAGCTTGGGTGCCTGCATAATCAAATTCCGCCGCTTGACCAATCACGATAGGCCCCGAACCAATCACTAGAACCTTTTTCCAGGCTGGGTTAAGTGGCATTTTGGGACCTCCTCTCACTCATCAAGCGGGCAAATTCATCGAAAAGATAAAGCGAGTCACTCGGTCCAGGACCTGCCTCTGGGTGATACTGTACGGAAAAAACCGGCAATTCTCTATGTTCTACTCCTTCTACCGTCTGATCGTTAAGATTTAAATGGGTTGCCCTCAAAGGTGTCCCCGCGAGACTTCCCGCTTCCACAGCATACCCATGATTCTGAGAGGTTATCGTCACTTTCAAGGTGCGTAAATCTTGCACAGGTTGGTTTCCTCCCCGATGACCGAACTTAAGTTTATAGGTATTTCCACCGAGTGCCAGTGTTAAAAGTTGATGACCCAGACAAATTCCAAAAATTGGTCTCTGACCGATTAATTGGCGGATTGTTTCGATCCCCGCTTGAACTACCTTGGGGTCCCCTGGCCCATTAGACAAGAATACACCATCAGGGTTTAGCTCTAAAATTTCCTCAGCCGTTGTAGAAAAGGGCACCACAGTCTGACGAAAGCCCAGCTCTTGCATGGAACGAAGGATATTATGTTTTATTCCAAAATCCAGCACAACCACGTGAAAAGGTTCGTCCAACCGTTTATCGGTGGATTGGTTGGTGCATTTGCTAATGTGTTGGTTAGGCTGTTCGACTGCCCGTTGATCAAGCTGTGTACCAGCTTCCCCCTGTTTCTTTTCGGTAATAGTATAGGTTACCGGCGTACTAACCTGGGCTACCAAGTCTTGAGGAGTTTGCCAAGCTTGGAGTTTTTCAACTAACTCCGGAAGCTTCTCTAGATCTGTAGTAATCGCTCCCTTTAAGACCCCATGTTCCCGAATAATGCGGGTCAAAGCTCGGGTATCGATCCCTTTTATTCCCACAACTCCCGCTTGAGCTAGGGCAGAAGCAAGAGTTCTATCCAGTTGCCAGTGATTAGGATTAAGAGCCGCTTCTTTGACAATAAAACCCTGTACCTGAATCTTCTTTGACTGATCGTCTTGCTTATTAATCCCATAATTACCAACTAAGGGGTAGGTCATACAGACCATTTGTCCGGCATAGGACGGATCAGTTAAAACCTCTTGGTAACCTGTCATCCCGGTATTAAAAACAACTTCGCCCCAGGCCTCACCAGCGGCTCCGTATGATTCCCCGTTGAAAACCTTTCCGGTCTCTAGCACAAGTGCTGCTTGCATGCCATTTCCTCCCAATTACTCTTTTCGAGTAATTTTCCTGATCTTATAGATTCCACACTTGAGCAAACACCTGATCTAGAATTTCCAAGGCTTGATCGATTTCTGTTTCCTGAACATTTAGGGGGGGTAGAAAACGCAAGGTTAAACCGCCAACGCAATTAATTAAGAGACCCTGTGCACGACAAGCCTCGACAATCTCAGACCCTAATTTGGACACCGGCCAGCCTAAGATCATACCTTGTCCTCGAATCGTTCCGCCCGTTTGGTATTTCTCGGCTAAAGCTTCCATTCCGCTCTTAAAGTAAGCTGACTGTTCTAAGACCTTACCTAAGAAACCCTCACCAAGCATGACATCTAGTACTGCACAACCAACCGCCGTTGCTAAAGGATTTCCGCCAAAGGTTGAGGCATGGTCACCTGGTTGAAAGGCAGCCGCCGCTTTATCTGTGGCTAACATTGCTCCAATAGGAACACCGCCCCCCAGTGCCTTAGCCAAGGTCATCACATCAGGGGTTATTCCACTCCATTCATAAGCAAAGAGTTTTCCCGTCCGGCCAATCCCACACTGGACTTCGTCAAAAATTAACAACGCGCCGTACCTATCACAAAGCTCCCTAGCTACTTTGAGGAATTCTACGTCTGCTGGGAAGACCCCTCCTTCACCTTGGATTGGCTCTATGAGCACCGCCGCTGTATTTTCATTAACCTTTTCTCTAAGACCAGTGCTATCGTTCAAGGCGACATAGGAAAAGCCTGCGGGGAGAGGTTCATATCCCTCCTGGTACTTCGTCTGACCTGTCGCAGTTAGCGTAGCCAAGGTCCGACCATGAAAAGAATTCTCTAGGGAAACCACTTCAAACTTCTGTTCTCCATAATGTTTCTTGGCATATTTCCTGGCCAGTTTTATGGCTCCCTCATTGGCCTCTGCCCCACTGTTGCAGAAGAATACTTTATCGGCAAAGGAATGAGCGACTAAACGTTCAGCCAAAGCCACCTGATTGGGAATCCAGTACAAATTTGAAGTATGCAGAAGCAACTCCGCCTGCTCACGAACAGCAGCAACAATTGCCGGATGACTGTGACCTAATGAGTTAACTGCTAAGCCAGTCAAAAAATCCAAATACTTTTTACCTTCCGCATCCCATACCCAAGATCCCTCTCCTCGAGTTAGAGCCATTGGTAACCGTCCATAGGTATTCATAACAACGGCTTTCCCACGAGCCATAATCCCCTTGGTGTTTATTCCCTCTAACATACTAATCCCCCCCAACAAACATTGTCCCTATCCCGCCGTCCGTGAAAATCTCTAATAAAATTGCGTGTGGTAAGCGACCATCAAGGATATGGATACTTCCTACCCCTTCGTCTAATGCTTCTACTGCACACTCCACTTTCGGCAACATCCCCCCGGTCAAAACACCCTCATCCACAAGCGTCGACATATCCGATTTCTGAATCGTGGCAATAAGTGAACTTGGATCCTTAATATCTCGAAGTACTCCACTAACATCCGTTAATAAGAGTAATTTATCAGCCTTTAAAGCTCCGGCGATCCTGCCAGCAGCCGTATCAGCATTGATATTATAGGATTCCCCATTATCCCCGTCGGCAACAGGAGAAATCACCGGAATGTAGCCTTGATCTAACAAGGCATTAATAATCTCCGGCGAAACTTTTTGAATTTCTCCCACATAACCTAAATCGATCTCTTCAAGTTTTCCATCACTATTGGCCATCTGCATAGGTTTTTTCACGACACGCAATAACTGGGCATCTTTTCCAGTCAAGCCCACCGCTTTTCCTCCAAAACGATTCAAAAGCGAAACTATCTCTGTGTTAAGTTTGCCGACCAAAACCATCGTGGCTATCTCCATGGTCTCGGCATCTGTTACCCTAAGACCCCTAATAAACTGGCTTTCTTTACCAACCTTAGTCAACATAGCGTTGATCTCCGGACCTCCACCATGAACAAGCACTGGACGGATACCCACGGAATGAAGAAGAAGAATATCCAGCATGACTGATTCTTTAAGCAACGGATCAACCATAGCGTGACCACCATATTTAATAACGATCGTTTTACCCGCAAATTTTTGGATATATGGCAAAGCTTCAACTAATACTCTAGCTTTATCTAAGCCATCTTGTTTAGCAATCATCTTACCCCTCCTCGATGTGCGATGTGCGATGTGCGATGTGCGATCGACCTCTGATTTAACAGATTGACCTCGTTTTCTTATCTACATTTCAAGACTCGTGCATCGATGCATGATTTCAAATTTCGAACCTCGAGCCTCGCGCATCGTGCCTCGATTAAGTCGTGTAGCTTCCATTGATTTTGACATAATCATAGCTTAAGTCACAGCCCCAAGCTGTGGCTGTTTCCACTCCGGCTTGGAGGTCGATTTTAATCACAATATCTTTGGCTCCTAGGATCGCTTTAGCCTTTTTCTCAGAAAAACTTACGCCCTGACCCTGCTGAGCCACCAGCAAATCACCCAGCCAGATTGATACCTGACTAGGGTCAAACTCTGCTCCTGAATATCCCATAGCAGCGATAATCCGACCCCAATTCGCATCTTCTCCGAAAAGAGCTGTTTTAACTAAGCTAGAGCCACACACACTTTTAGCTGTTTTACGAGCATCCTCGCAAGTCCCAGCCCCCGCCACTTGTACCTCAAGAAATTTCGTGGCTCCTTCCCCATCTCGGGCAATTTCCTGAGCCAGCCAAATACCCATCGCTTTGACCATCTCTTGGAAATTACGCAAGTCTTCCCCCATTGGAGTGATCCCTGAAACACCATTCGCCAATAAAAAAACAGTGTCATTGGTACTCGTATCCCCATCCACTGTCACCATGTTAAAACTATCTTCCACGGCTGAAAGTAGTAAATTTTGTAGTTCTGGGGCAGAAATCTGAGCGTCCGTTGTCATAAATCCCAACAAAGTTCCCATATTGGGATGAATCATCCCTGAACCCTTGGCCATGGCTCCTAAGCGAATTGTCCCACCCTGACAGCTTAACTCCATGGCATTTTCCTTAATCGTCAAATCGGTCGTCATAATTGCCAAAGCAGCATTATGTGCACCTTGTGCTTGTAAGCTTAAGCTTTGTTCGACTTTTTGATCAGCTTTTTGTTCAACCTTAGCCTGTATATCTAAAAGCTCAGACGCAGCCGTCTCTATCCCCTTGAGGATTATCGAAAGAGGCATCTCTACCCCGATTACTCCAGTGGATGCCACCAAAATATCCTCAGTCGCCAGCTTAAGACACTCTGCTGCTTTTTGAGACATGGCTAAAGCAGCCTCATCTCCCGCCCTACCTACACAGGCGTTAGCATTCCCACTATTCACAACAATCGCCTGCGCCAAGCCACTGTGTAAATGTTTTTGGGATAACAACACGGGGTGCGCCTTTACCAAATTACGAGTAAACACTCCAGCTGCTTGAGCTGGAGCCTCGGAATAAATTAGAGCCACATCATACTTGTCTTCATATTTAACCCCGGCCTTAACGCCACTCGCCCAAAAACCCCGCGGGGCACTAACTCCACCTTGAATCCACTCCCAACTTTTTTTAATAACTGTCATTAGGTTACACTCCTTTATACTCTATCCTATCCTATCCACTCCAAGCCCTCTGACGCAGAACTTTGGTCCGGGCCCCCTTTTTAAAAAAAAAGCACCATTGCTTAGTGAGCATGTTTAGCGTATTTGCGTCAATGAACGCAGAGGTTAAAGCGTTAAGCACGCCAAGGGACTAATCCATGGATGGATTGATGCAACTTTGCCAAGGATGGCATAAAAGTTGCATACATTAATGCAGTAATACTATTGGGTTTTGACGTTTAGCTCTAACATCAAGTGAATAGCAAATTAAGCGCTTGCGAACGGGCAATTGTGCTTTCATTAAATTTATCAGGGCCAAATTCCAGTCCCCATTAATCCGCGCCCTTCCGGCAAATCAAACAGCACATTCATGTTTTGAATGGCCTGGCCTGACGCACCCTTAACCAGATTATCAATCGCCGCTACAATAATAGCCCGACCAGTACGATGATCAATCGTTAATTGCAGAAAAGCATGATTACTACCTAAAGCAAGTTTAGTTTGTGGCCAAGTTCCCGACGGTAAGACATGGACAAACTCCTCACTATTATACTTTTCCTGCCAACAAGCACGCAAATCCTCTTCCTCAACACCGTCTTGAACTTCTGTATAAATAGTAGCTAGAATCCCCCTTGTCATTGGAACCAAATGAGGAGTGAAACTTACTGTTACCGAATGCCCTGCTGCTCGAGAAATTTCTTGTTCAATCTCGGGAGTATGGCGATGTTGGGCCACACCATAAGCCTTTATATTTTCATTAACTTCGGAATAGTGTGTTCCTAGGTTCGCTCCCCTACCCGCTCCTGATACTCCTGACTTAGCATCGATAATGATTGACTCTGGACGCAACAAACCTCTACGCAATAGCGGAACAAGAGAAAGCAAGGTCGCAGTCGGAAAGCAACCTGGATTAGCTACCAATGATTTACCCCGAATTTCTGTCCGATATAACTCTGGCAAACCATAAACAGCCTCCTTGATCAACTCTGGTTCTGGATGCTCCAACTTATACCACTCTTGGTATACATCTACCGAAGTTAATCTAAAATCTGCCCCTAAGTCAATCACCTTGACCCCTGGTAGCAAAAATTCCCTAATCCTAGATGCCGTAATGCCATGGGGCAAAGCACAAAAGAGAACATCTAATGATGGTATTAGCTTTTCATCGCTAAGGTTTCCGATCAACTGCTCGTAAAGTTGTGGACAAATAGTTTCATATTCATGTCCAGCTACACTTGAAGAACCCAGATAAGCCAATTCTACATCCGGATGTTGACGTAAAAGCCTGATTAATTCCTGACCAGTATAACCAGTGGCTCCCAATATGCCAACTTTCATCTTAACTACCCCCTAGGTTGAAATTACTTATAATTATACATTCTAATGCATAATAATTCAATCGTTTCTTCTTAAAGAAACATCATTCACAATAGTTTTAGTATTTTCAACCTTGATCCCAAGCAATTTTTGCACGTCAGAAATATCTTCCAGCTTATCTTGTTCGATTTCAATAATCACTTTATAACCTGTATTTTTCTTCATCTGCAGCTTTCCCATTAATATCGTTGAAAAGCTCCATGTTCTGGTCTAATTCAAGCTCGCTATATTGTTTATTCCAACCTTTGATTTTATCATCCAAATTATCAAACATATCAATAAATGTTTCTATTTCTTTAACATCGCACTTTCTATTAAAAATGATCTTATTAAGGCGTTTTCTATACTGTACATATTCAGATAGTAGCCTCTGTTTCGTACTATCCGTAAAGTATGTTTTCTTGTTATTTTCAATTTCACATAAAAATGTATTGATTTTTTCTTTAAGAAGCCTATACTCCCCGCTATTAAAAAATATATATCGTCTAGTTTGATTAAATATAACAATTTTCGCTAATATGATTATTAATATGCTTAATATTTCATTCTGTCCCATAGCCATGTTACTCCTAACTGAATTCATATTATTAAAAGCAAATTTAAGGAACTATCACCTACATACTTGCATTATCTGTTGCGTCGTTTTTCATATTACCTGCATTTCTCTCCCTAGATTCGCATAATTCACAAATTTAAAACAAATAACCAGCCATAGGGGTCGACGTTCACCCCGAACTCCCCCTATTTCCTCCTTCTATTGAATTCTCGCTTAATATTCTGCAAAAGTTTCTTATCTGTGAGAACATTCCATATTTCCTCATGCAGACGCTGAGCCTGCTCCCCGAGGAATTTTTTAATATTATTCACTAATTATTTCATCTCTCTTTACCCTTCTTATTTAGGTAATGATAACATCCCTGTTCACAGACCACTTAAAACATATTTCTTCCATTTTAAACTACGCTATCTCTATTCTGCAAGTTTGCATTTAAATCCCGGTAGTTAATCCATCCAATTAAAGGCTTCAAGGGAATCATTGCTGACTACTCAGAAAAAATAATTTGTGCCTAAAGTTACAAAGTGATAGATTGGTGTTATAATGAAACAAAACATACATATTTTAGTGATATAGATTGTGCATAATAGAACAATATCTTATAAAACAAGAAGAGCCTTGTTTTGTATACCTATCAATAAGGCTTCTGGGTAAGCTGGGGTATAAGGCTTATTATCAAGGATAGCTGGTGACTTCATCATGGATGCTCCTTAGATTTTTACAAATAATTCTTGACTATATTACATTATAGTGTAACAATTACTCCATACTGCAAATTGCGTAGGGAGGTGCTTTGTTTGATGACCGAAGGACGATATAGCGCCGAAGAAGCTGCTCAACTTCTTCAAACGGAAAATATGAAGATCAGTAAAAGAACAGTTAATTACTACGCTTTTGATAAAAACATGTTTGACATCACTACAAACGGCAAAAAATGTTTTACTACTCTTGAGTTAAACAAACTACGAGCAATTTACTTGCTAAAGGAATACTCAAACTACACCCTTGGGCAAATTAAGGGCATCATTAATTCATGTACTCTAGAAGAAGTTAAGGAAATATGTGCTAAACGGGCCTCTAGTATCAGGAATTTTACTACTAACACTTCTTAAAAACTTTATTTTAAAAAGGTTCTTACACGTGAACTCGCTCAACTATAAAGTTGAACATCGGAACTTCGGTGACGAAAGCCCCCAGTGACGTTAGTGTTCTGTGAACACTAACGCCGAAACCGCCAACCCCAAGATGAACACCTCGCGATGAAGGCGGAGTCTACCGCCCTTCGCCGCGAAGAATTTCTTTGTAGATAGGCGGCTTGGACGAAACAATACACTGTAGGCTTTCGTCACCGAAGCAGAGTGCGGGATACCACTCCCACTTGTAAAAGGAGTCTCATTTAAAAACTAAGGTAGATTGTCCATCAGCCCAAATTTTAAGGCGAGAGGAGTGATACCTATGCAGTTGTCGGCTAGGTTTGCCCGTGAAGCTATCTTAAATAAAAATGGCTTCAATCATCTCCAAATAGAGCTTATACCCCCTACTCTAAAACAAGTTTCCGAAAGAAAACCCGTTCTAATTGTTCTAGCTTTAGACAAGAGCGAGTCAATGTCTGAAATGACCACTGGACCAGAAGCTAACCGTCCAAAAAAATGTAAATTTATTTCTAAAATGAACGTTGCTATTAATGCCTCTATTAAATTACTAAACCTATTAACAGAAAACGACCTCTTGGGAATTGTTTCCTTCGATGAAAGTGCAGCTGTTAACCAACCTCTGACCAACATCTCCCTTAGCACAATTCAAAGCGTTATTGCCAACATTAGAAATATTCACCCCAGGGGCGGTACTAATATATCCGAGGCACTTTTGACCGCTCGGAACCTGATTACCTCTGAACACCTAGAAAAATATACCTGTAAAATTATTCTACTTAGTGACGGTGAACCCAACACAGGTATTTTACTGGCAAACGAACTTTCTTCAATTGCCTCAGATTATATGCAAGCTGGAATAACCGTTTCAAGCTTAGGATTAGAATTAAAAAATGACTCAAGTATAATGTGTGGAATAGCTCAAAGCGGTGGCGGTTTATTTTATCCCCTTGAAGACTTAAGTATGTTGGAAGAAATCCTTAAACAGGAGTTAAATCTAACAGCCATCACTAAGGCCAAAAATGTGAAATTATTACTAGAAATCCCCAGCCTCATTGAAATTGGCCAAAATTTAAATAGCTATCCTCAAAAACTAAAAAACGGCCAGATTGAAATATTAATCGGTGATATCTTTAGTACACGTAAAGTCCTTCTGGAAATCAGAAATGATTTTGTGAATGATAATGTGATTTTTTTAATAAGCACTAAATTTGAATCCTTGGCTGGTACTAACTCCACGGTCAAGACTATAGTTCCCTTAAAAGTAGTCGCGTCTGAACAGGAGTTAAACTATGCGAAGTTGAACCGAGATATTGCAAGCTTGGTAATGCCCTCGATAATGTTTTTGTAACTAATACTGTAATTTTTTTAATAATCCTAAATAAAATAGTAATTCAAAATGTGGATAACGTTTATTTATTAATCAAGGGGGTAGTGAAATGAAAAATAATAGTATCTTATTATTCTTAGGACCTGTCTTGGTCTTTTCAGTTATTATCACTGGTTGTGCAAAACCAGCGACTACGGAACTTGAACCTGTAAAAGAATTTGGTTTAGTCGCTCAATTTAAAGCTAGCGGTCATTACACCTCTTTCCCCACTATGCTTGCTAAAAGTCCAGCTACTTTAAAAGCAGAAAACTATGAGGACAGTTGTCTCTCTTGTCACTCCGCAGTTAAAATAATCGATGATAAAAACGCTAAACTTGCAGATTTCTTTGCTGGTGGCAAATATGCAGGCAAAGGTGAAGGAATCACCTGCCGGGTTTGCCATGTCTTTGAGGGCAAAGATATGTTTAACCTAAAAAATCAGGGATGGGAAACTTGTGCGGTTTGCCATACTTCTGGTGGTACTCCCATACTTGGCAACGAAGTACACCACCCACAAAGCGAGTTTATTAAAGGAATAGGTGTAGGCGACGTACCAAATATACCTTCTTACAAATATGCTAATTTTAAAGATGATTTTACCTGCCAGGATTGCCATGTAACCAACGGCCAAAAACACGATTTCATGATTCCTGGTGTAACTACAACACATAAAGGATTAACACGTACAAGCTCTTTGATGAATTATGAGCAACTTACACAATTGTTTAAACAAGATCGATGCATAGGTTGCCATAATCCGACTTCTTTTGTTGATAAGATAAGTCAACAACAAATTGAAATCGAAAACCATCTAGAAAAACTAAAAAAGATCTATGATGAATGGACAATAAGGGTTCAAACTCTAGACAAAAACGATCCAAAAGTTAAGGCCTTTCAAGAAGGTTCTACCTATTATACCTATGTCCAAGCAGACGGATCTAAAGGTATCCATAACTATACTTTTGCTAAAGCACTTATAGCTCAGGCTTATGCAAAATATACTGAACTTGACCCAAATTTAGGACGTTTATAAAGTGAAGTGAATAAAATCGGCTATTTGACACAACTAATTCCACCAGTAGTCCTAGACAAGCTTAACAGCTTGTCTATTTTTATTTGTGAAAAAGTTCTTGACTTAATGACAGCATAGTGTAATAATAACTCTATACTGTAAAACATTTATTACAGAGAGTGCTTTGTCGGATCATCGAAAATTCTAAGCTTTTAAAAGCCTAGGATAAATTAAAATGAAGGGGGGATAAATTGTTGTCTGCAACGGGTGAAGGTAAATCCATCAATAAGACATAAAATTGGGTAAGGAAGATGAAGGAGGTAAGGTAATGGAAATGATGCTTGTTTTGGTTAATCTTGGCTTGTCCTTTTTATTCGGAATCTACCTTTCGTTCTACTTTTTTTTCAACCGCATAGTCATTAGTAGTCCGTTACGTTGGCTAGGCGGCATCGTTGGCGGCTTAATTATCGGGAGCCTGATGGCAATAATAGATTTCTGGATTATCTGGCCACCTGCCAGCATCTTGTCTGTGATTGCAGGGCTTGGCTTGATGATTCTAATCGTTAAAATACTTATCGGTTTTCCAAAGCTGGGGCAATCAAATAACGCCTAACCTTGGGTTTTTAATGTGCATCCTTATTTTAACCAGTTCACTCGTTGCTTTACGACAACAACTTGTTAAATGTTCTGAGTTTAAGCACTGACTGATCTCGGAAGATGATCATTGCAGTTCGGTGTAACTAAATGTGAAAAATCTAACATAGCTGAAATGCTTGCCACTAGGGCAAGGAAAGGAGGCGTGTGAAAATGTCGAAGCAAAGTCCTCTACTAAACCGACGCACGATCCTTAAACTAGGGGCTCTAGCCAGTCTGGGTACATTCCTTGGAATAAATGTCATAAGACCTAAATGGGCTTTGGCTTTAGGCAACCTAGGCGGTGGAGAGCGTAATTCTCTAGTGCAAGGCAAACAAATGGGCTTTCTCTATGATCAAACAAAGTGCATCGGCTGCCATGCCTGTCAGGGTGCCTGTAAACGGGTCAACAAATGGGAAGAAGGCGTAATGTGGCGGAGAGTTCTTAGTAAAGGTGAGAGGATGGAAAGGGTTTACTTGTCTATGGGCTGTAACCATTGTGCACATCCCGCCTGCGTCAGTGTCTGTCCTGTAAGTGCCTATAGAAAACGACCTCAGGATGGAATTGTTGAACATGACCGAGAAAAGTGTATCGGTTGCAAATACTGTTTGTATGCTTGCCCTTATCATGTACCTATGTTTAGTGAAGCTACTGGTCGCATATCCAAATGCCATTTTTGCTACACGAGGCAAGAAGCTGGACAGAAACCAGCCTGTGTGGAAGCTTGTCCAATGCAGGCTTTGAATTTTGGTGAAATGAAAGAGTTACTAAAGATAAAGGGTGGAGTGCAACAGGTAAATGGATTACCTGATCGCGCTTTAACTGGTCCTTCCTTGATAATTATTCCGAAAAAGTCAGCTGGGGACAACTAATCAAACAATTTACACATAAAGGGGAAAAGGGGCGAACTCCACTATGGAATTTTGGGGATGGTATATCGCAATCTATCTCTTTTTGGGAGGTACTGGAGCCGGGGCATACCTAACTTCGCTGGCAGCTGATAAGGGCTTGTTGGGTGATGCTCCCCAACTGAAACGCATAGGTTATATTATTTCAGGCCCAGTCGCAGGATTCGGAGCTTTGTTATTGGTAATGGATCTAGGACAAGGGATACACAAACCTTGGCTTTTGATTGGCTTACTTTCTAATCCTTATTCCGTGATGACATGGGGTACCGGCATCCTTTCCATATTCATTTTCTTAGGGCTTGCGAGGGGGTTACTCGCTTTTCTATCAAGGCCTTCGCCAAAATGGCTAGATTATACCGGGGCTGTTTTCGCCGTAGCCACTGGAATTTATACTGGTATGCTGATCTTTGCTGTGCGGGCAATTCCTTTTTGGAATAATTACGCGTTACCAATTCTATTCTTGATTTCTGCTCTTTCCAGCGGTATGTCAGCTACCTCTATCCTAGCTCATTTTTTGGAAAAAGAGCATTCTGCCGATCACAGGGGAATCATTAGGGTTCATGTAAGGTTAGTGGCTGGCGAATTGATAGTATTATTTATTGTATTCGCCTTAATATTTTCCGGTTTGATGGGTCCTGTAGCAGTTCATTCTGGCAACCTACTCTTATATGATCACTTTTCCGCTGTGTTTTGGATTTTACTGGTTGGTGTTGGATTAGTAGGTCCGTTTATTGTCTATATTAAAAATCCTGCTAATCGGTATATATTTTCCAGGCAGCACGAGGACTCGCTTGATCACGATCTCGTAGAAACACACGATTCCCAAATAATAAAACTACCCGGAAACTTTTATATACAAAAATCTAAATCATTCAAGACTATTGATTATTTTCTTTTATGTGATTTGGCGGTACTAATTGGTGGACTTTCTCTGCGTTGTCTCTTTATCTTTGCAGCTTTACCGGTTTGGGATGGACGTTTAATTTAGAAGCCGCGACATTGATTAAACAACTTCCGTAGATACTCAACTTAACTAGAAAGTTGAGCAATAGCGAAGAGCATTCCTATTAGTTTAATTAGTCTAGGTTCCGCTAGTTAGGAGACCTCTGCTCTTATTGGTTTAGATTAACCAGCTAAGGAGGAATCAGAATGAGTAATAGAGTATTGGTCATTCTAGGCCTTGCCCTCTTTTTAACCGGATGCGGTCAAACCCCACCTCTCCCTCTCCTGCAAGACCTTCCAAGTGTTTCACAACCAATTCAGACCGTAAATCTGACTAAACAAATAAAAGAATCCTCACATAACAAAGTAGGTATTGGTTGCCAAGTTTGTCACTACTTAGGTGGAAAAGACCTGATCAGTTTGAAAAAACCCGGGTGGGAATCCTGCGGAAGTTGTCACTCCAGTTCTCCCTTGGTACTAGGCCAAGTAATTCAACATCCCCAATATGACATGATTAAGGGTACAGGAATCGGAGAAGTAGTACCAAACTACCCCTCTCTTAAATACCGCTTAGGTGACAAATTTGCCTGTTACGATTGCCATTTGATGACCGACACTCGCCACAGTTTTACTGTTCCAGGTAGTATACTCTCGCTTGACGTTAATGGTACGTCGAACAAAGAAACAACGCTCGACTATAATGAATTCAAAAAATTTCTCCAGACGGATAGGTGTGCAGCCTGCCACATTGACCCCGATGCCAGTATCACTCAGCTCAGCCAGCATCGTGAAGAAATAGAGCAAAAGCTAAATTACCTGCGCCAAATTTACACTACATGGGAGAAGAAAGTAGCTACTCTCGACCCAGCCGACCCACGAGTTAAAGCATTTAACGAAGGGCGAAGTTATTACACCTATGTGGAAGCGGATGGCTCCAAAGGAGCTCATAATTATGATTTGTCGGTAGCTCTATTAAACAAGGCAATCATCAAATTCAGTATTCTCAAATAAACGCTTGCTAGAGAACTCGTCCAGCTAAAGCTGAACGAGTTCTCTAGCATTACTCATCCTCTAAAATTCTAAGCAAACTGATCATCTTCTTTATTTTTTTACTATTAACCTTCTGACTAACGACAAGGCTAATATCTTCATTGATTGTAATTGTTCTGTTTCCGTCAGACTGTTCACTTTTAGAATCTTCAGATACCTTAGGGGGAAAATAGGGATTAAATACATAAGTTTTTCTAGGCGTAAAATCCTGAAGCAGATTGCTATTAAGCTCCCTAATACCAGAGACCCTTCTAGCACATATTTCCTTGATCTCTTCTATAGTATGGGAATTGATTATTACCTTTATTTGCTCAAGGGTATAGTTGGTGTACTCTTTTAGGAGGAAAATTGACCGTAATTTATCCAGCTCTACTGTGGTAAAACATTTCTTGCCGTTAGTAGTTATATCAAACATTTTCTTACTAAAAGCATAATAATTAACGGTTCTTTTGCTGACCTTCATATTCTCCGTTTGAAGTAGTTGAGAGGCTTC
>JBAQMG010000115.1:0-3083 GCA_049302575.1 Desulfitobacteriaceae bacterium
CTGCTGACCTCAGGGAATTAGAAATTGATTCAGGACCGATGCCATTTGCTTTAATACAAACACTGACCAATTTATACGGAGTCTCGCTAGACCTTATTTATTTTGGATCTGAAGCCGCCTGTATAAAACGTAATCGTTTGAGTAATATCACGGTAACATTTCGGTAACATAATCAAAATAACGGTATAAAATTAGATTAAAGATGTTACAATACCTAAGTGATCTCCAAGTGTTAAAACTCGTACTGTATGCAACCTATAGGATGGAATTTAAGATGTTACAATTTTTTCTTCCTATTATATAGGCCTCGGGATGATGGGCGGCATGATGTAAGGAGGAGCGAAAATCCTTTGACCACATCTAGACCATGTTTTTTATGACTTATAAAGGCTTCTCATTAATTCGTAGGATTTTTGGGAAGCCTTTTCTCTGTTGTTTTTAAGAGTTCGGCAATTTAATTTTCTTACAGTATAATGGAATAAAGCAACCGTTTGTAACATATGGTTTTATAAGAACTCAGCCAAGAAGGTCAATCGCGAAGCACGATACTTGATGCACGATACTCGATATCAAAAGTCAACCCTCGCGCCTCGTGCCCCGAATATGGAGGTTAAAGATGAAGAGAAGAGTACTATTTATACTTGTCGTAGTTGGTATCGTCTTAATCGTGGGAATTGTGGGACGTCAGAGCTGGAAACCAAATCCCAACGAATTAGTAACACAAGCTCTAGAAAAGCTGAATGGAGCACCCTCTTTTCGCTACAAGATTACCCAACATCAATGGGTGGATGGAAAGGATCGAATTCTCACAGAGATTCAAGGAGAAAAGGGCGATGGAAACACACGAATTTTGGGGCAACTTGTGGGGAGTGAAGTAGAAATGATCCTCATAGGCGATTCCCTTTATAACAGGGATCCTTTTACCAAGGGTTGGGTTCGCTTTAATAGTGCTCCTGCCGTCCAAGAAGTTTTCTTGGCAGAATTGAATCCTTTATCTTCATTCCAGTTCAAGGAACTTGGTGAGGTTGTGCTTAGCGGACAGCAAAAATTGGAGGGGGAAAGAGTTTGGGTTTGTAATTTTAAACCAAGTGTACAGAATCAAATTATGGAGGAGTTTTGGTCAGATTTTACCTATACTCTCTTTATCTCTAAGTCGCAGAGAACAGTGGTTGAGGCAATAATTCAAGCGAAAAACAAGGAAAAAATGGAACCGATGAGTATGACCCTTCAGTTCAAGGATATAGGAAAGAAGATCAGTATTCAGACACCTAATATATAGATAATCAGTAAATGTAACTCCAAAAATCCAATGCCACCTGGATATTTTGCTTACCATCTCGGAATCATTAATAAGATTAGATAGATATTGGCATGACCAGGATATAGTTATTGTTAAGGAGAATGATCTGAAAAGGATGATTCTCTTTTGGTATAGTAACTTTGCAAAAAGTAATGCTTAAGCCTATAATAGTTTACAGATAAGAAGCCTTTTAAATATAATTTTGCATGAATTGAGCTGTAATTGAGAGGTTGGTGTATCAGTGGATCAGGATATTGAACGTGTGCTTCTTACTGAGGAACAACTAAAACAATGTGTTGTTAACCTTGGAGCTGAAATTACCAAAGACTATACTGGCCAAAAACTATTAGTCTTGGGAATTCTTAAGGGAGCAGTTCCCTTTATGGCGGATTTGATTCGTCAAATCAAACTACCTCTAGTTTATGATTTCATGGCTGTTTCAAGCTATGGGTTTTCTACTAAGTCCTCAGGAGTGGTTCGGATTCTTAAAGATCTTGAACGTAGTGTGGAGGATGTCCACATTCTAATCGTTGAAGATATTGTGGATACGGGGTTGACCCTGAAATATTTAAAAGAGAATTTACTGGGGCGTAATCCGTTGAGTGTAAAAGTTGTAACTTTATTAGATAAGCCTTCACGACGCGGAGCAGGAGCAGCTGTCACACCTGAATACAATGGCTTTTCGATTCCCGACGAATTTGTCGTGGGGTATGGCCTAGATTATCAGGAGAATTACCGCAATTTACCTTATGTTGGAGTGCTCAAACGGGAAGTATACGCTACTTAAGGCACAAGGCACAAGGAATTGTGTAATTCTGGTTCTTAATTATGAAATATGAATTATGAATTAGGCATTATGAATTTATAAGGAATGGTGATAAAAATGGCACAAGAAGTAGTCCTCGTGCTTGATTTCGGTGGTCAGTATAATCAACTTATAGCCCGTCGGGTACGAGAAGCACGTGTCTATTCAGAAATGATTTCTTACAAAACTTCTTTAGAAGAAATTAAAGCGCGCAAACCCAGAGGTATTATATTTTCTGGAGGACCAGCCAGTGTAAATCAAACTGACGCGCCAGTAGTTGATCCAGAAATTTATGATTTAGGAATACCTATTTTAGGAATTTGCTATGGCATGCAGTTAATGTGTATTCAACTGGGTGGAACAGTGGAACAACCTGAAGTACGGGAATATGGCAAGACGCAATTAACAATCGATAGTTCTAGGGGAATCTGGCAGGACTTAAGTGGGCAAAGGCAATGTTGGATGAGCCATGGGGATTCTGTAGGCAAACTTCCCAAGGGGTTTATAGTCGCTGCCCATACAGAGCATACTTCGGTTGCTGCGATCATGAATGAGCAAAGAAGTTTTTACGGAGTGCAATTTCATCCTGAAGTAAAACATACTCCAGACGGTCAAACGATGCTCAAGAAGTTTCTCTTTGAGGTATGTGGTTGTCAGGGAGAATGGACAATGGATTCCTTCATTGAAGCACAAATAACTCAAATTCGTACTTTAGTGGGTAATCGTACGGTGCTCTGTGCTTTGAGCGGTGGGGTAGATTCTTCGGTGGCTGCGGTTTTGTTACATCGAGCGATTGGAAAGCAACTTAAGTGTGTTTTTGTAGACCATGGTTTTATGCGTAAAAATGAAGCGGAACAAGTGCAAAAGACGTTTACTGAGCAATTTCCTTTAAACATCGTATTTGTGGATGCTCGCGAAAGATTTATGGCGAAGCTTTCAGGTGTTTCCGACCCAGAAACCAAGCGTAAAGCTATTGGC
>JBAQMG010000116.1:0-21018 GCA_049302575.1 Desulfitobacteriaceae bacterium
AACAAAGCCAGAAAATTATGATTGTGCATTGGTGCATTGGTGCATTGGTGCATTGGTGCATTGGTGCATTGGTGCATTGGTGCATCGAGTTATTATGCATCATGCATTAATCAAGTGCTCTTTTTCTAATCGAACGGAAACTAATTGCCCGACCTGCCAAGTCTCACCATCTAAATTCGGCAACAAGTTAACGGCTAAGTAATTTTCAGTATGCCCAAAAGCCTGGCCTTGGGCATCGACACGTTCCACCAAAACTTCCACCAAATGTCCTAATAAGCTAGCATTAAAGGCTCTCTGGCTTTCCCTTGAGACTTGCAGCATTTCCTTAACCCGTTGGGTCTTAACTTGACCAGAAACCTGATCAGGATAATCTGCAGCAGGTGTACCTTTACGCTTAGAATAAGGGAATACATGAATTCCGGCAAATCCACAACGACTCACAAAATCCAAGGCTTGACGGTGGTCAGCCTCAGTTTCACCAGGAAATCCTACGATAATGTCGGTTGTAACTGCGAGGCTAGGTATACTTTGGAACAGCCTTTTCAATAAATCCTGATATTCCCCAAGAGAATAAGGCCGTTGCATTTTGGCTAAAACAGCATCACTACCACTTTGCAAGGGAATATGTAAATGAGAACATATAACTGGGGAGGCGACAATAATTTCAATAAGTTCTGTGGTAAATTCAACGGGTTCGATTGAACTAAGCCGGAGACGATGTAGCTTAGGAATCTTAACCAGCGATTTAACCAGGCGAGCCAAATCCCAACCCGCTTCCAAATCTTCGCCATAGGCACCTGTATGAATACCAGTAAGAACTATTTCTTGGTAGCCAGCTTCAACAAGTTTTACTGCCTCTGCTAAGGCATTACTAGGGAGACGACTCCGCACAGGTCCGCGGGCATAGGGAATGATACAGTAAGTACAAAACCTATTACACCCTTCCTCAATCTTGAGCATAGCCCTAGTACGGCTCTCTTCCTCAAGTTGCGGAAGCTCTTCAAACTCTTTTACATCCCAAATAGCATGAACCGCGTTATAGGGTTCATTAGTCTGTTTAACGTGCTCAATCCACTTAAGAATCTGTGTCCTATCCTGTGTTCCAAGGACTAAATCAACCCCAGCTATATCAAGTACCTCAGTGGGAACAGTTTGGGAATAACAGCCAGTCACAATGATAAAACTTTCCGGATGAGCCTTAATCATTCGACGGATCGCCTGACGCGACTTGCTCCCACCCGTATTCGTAACCGTGCAGGTGTTAATCACAACTACATCAGGAGTTTGTTTAACATCAACAATTTGATAGCCGGCGTCTCGAAACAGCTGGGCCATCGCTTCACTTTCGGTTTGGTTTACCTTACACCCTAAAGTTACAAAACAAACACTAAGCTGAACATGTTCCTCTAAACTATTGTTTTTCTCCTGAATCATCCTCAAACCCCCAACTCGAGGCGCGAAGCGCAATATTAATGCATAAGGCATTATCCAAGGTCTCCCCCGGCAGCTAAGACCATCGTTAAAGCCGCTAAGGCGGCGGTTTCCGCCCGAAGAATACGTGGTCCCAAGGTTACACTCTTTGCTCCTAAACTTTCCTGAGCATAAGCCACTTCCGCCTGATCGAACCCACCCTCCGGCCCTATGATAATGGCTAAAGGCTTGTTAAGATCCAAATCCGCCAAGACTTTAGATAAAGGCTGAGCCTTTTCCTCTTCATAGGGAATCAACCACTGAGTGGCTGCAGGCAATTTATCGATAAGCTCCCGCCAATCACTCACATTTTGGATCAAAGGCACACGAACACGGTGGGACTGCTTTCCAGCTTCAGCAGCTATCTTCTGCCAACGCTCTACCCGTTCCAGAGCTTTACTTCCTTCCAAGCGCATCACCGCCCGTTTGGTACGCAGAGGAATAAGACCGGCCATCCCAAGCTCGGTCCCCTTTTGAATAATCCAATCCATCTTTTCGCTTTTCGTTAAGCCTGCAACAAGGTAAACCGAAGAATGAGCTTCTACGTCAGGATATTGTGTCGTAAGGATGCGGCAAGTAACGCTCTTATCTTCAATTTTTTCTACTTCACCCAGCCATTCTGCACCACTATTATCAAAACCAATCACCTGATCGCCCTCGGCAAGACGCAGAACTCTGACAAGATGTTCTCTTTCCCCATCCTTAAGCCAAAAGACATCTCGCCCTAGTTCCCCAATTTTAAAACGATGCACGTTCAGACCACCTCGCCCTAATTAGTATCCAGCCGGAGTCCTCACGGCGCTCGACAATCTCTAAGCCGATCACCATCATAGCTTTCTCCACTTCTAGTGCTCGATATTCTATAATCCCAGACGCTAGAAATTCCCCTTGGGGGTGCAGCAAACGGGGTAAATCAGCTAACAAAAGGATGATGACATCCGCTATGATATTAGCCAGCACTAGCTCTGCCTGCCCACTCAACACTGTCCCAAGATCACCTTTTAACACCTGAACCTGATCAGCTACCTTGTTTAACTCCACATTTTCTTTGGCAACTTGAACAGCTACCGCATCTAAATCTACAGCCACAACCTCAGCCCCCATTTTGGCCGCAGCAACAGCCAAAATGCCTGACCCTGTCCCAAGGTCAAATACTTTCATACCTGGTCGGACAAGCTCTTCCAGCATCACCAGACAGAGTGTTGTGGTGGCGTGAGTCCCCGTACCGAAAGCCATACCAGGATCTAACTCCAATACGATATCACCAGGTAAAGGTGTGACTGTCTCCCAACTGGGTTTGATTAATAGATGTTGCCCCAATCGCACAGGTTTAAAATAAGCTTTCCAAGCAGTTGCCCAATCTTCTTCTTGGAGGGTTATTCCTTTCACGAGAAACCACCAACTCGGGAAACGTTCAAAAAGCTCATTAAATCCTTGATCTAAGCGAGTTAATTTGTCATTAAGTTCTTCATTTTCAGCAAAATAGCCTTTGACCACTGTGGTTCCGGTAAGACTCACTTCTCCAAAGCTATGGTAATCCCAAACTCCAGAATTTATATAAGTTTGCAAAAGTAGTGGATCTTCGATACTCACACCCGTACAGCCTAATTGGTAAAAAAGATCGGCAACAATTTCTTCACCCTCTGAGGAAACTGTTACCGCCACTTCACGCCAATCCATTGATTTATCTCCTTCTATCCTATCGCATCGCGGAGGTTCTCTTTAAACTTATCAAACAAGGACTTTTTACCCATCTGCTGTTGTTCAGTAGCAGACTCACCGAACTCCTGTAAAAGTTGTTTCTGTTTATCGTTCAGTTTTGTCGGGGTCGAGATAATCACCCTAACATGCTGATCCCCGCGACCATTTCCTCGACGATAGTGGATGCCATGCCCTTTAAGTCGAAAGACCGTAGACGTTTGAGTTCCTTCAGGAACTTTCATTTTCACATTACCATCCAACGTTGGAACCTCAATCTCGGCTCCTAAAGCAGCTTGCACAAACGTAACCGGAATCTCACAATAGACATCATTGCCATCCCGTTCAAAAAACTTATGCGCTTTAATGTGAATTACAATATATAAATCTCCAGCAGGTCCACCCTTAGCACCTGCCTCACCATCACCATTACTACGCAATTGGAGAGCTTCTTCAGCGCCAGCAGGTATATTGATTTTTAGGGATTTTGTACGCCGTACTTTCCCTTGTCCAGCGCAAGTTTTACAAGGTGAAGAGATTTTTTTACCTTCACCTTGACAGCTTGGACAGGTTCTAGCTGTTTGAATCTGCCCAAAGGGAGTGCGTTGTAAGACTTTAACTTGACCAGTACCTTGGCATTGAGAGCAGGTAGTAGCATGAGTTCCTACAGCTGCACCAGAACCTTGACAGTCCGTGCAGGTTTCATGCCTTGGGATTTGAATTTCTTTTTCTACACCAAAGGCAGCTTCTTCAAATGTTATGGTCATATCATAACGCAAATCCGACCCTCTTGAGGGTCCATTGCGCCGCTGACCTCCCCCACCGAAGAAGGTGTCAAAGATATCGCCAAAGCCACCAAAGTCTCCAAAACCCCCGCCACCTTGGTTTTGATCCATACCTGCATGACCAAACTGATCAAAACGCGCCTTCTTATCAGGGTCACTTAAGACATCATACGCTTCAGTTGCCTCTTTAAATTTATCTTCAGCTTCCTTATTCCCTGGGTTAACATCCGGATGATATTTTCGAGCTAGCTTCCGGTAAGCTTGTTTAATATCTGACTCACCTGCAGAGCGCTCAACCCCAAGTACCTCGTAGCAATCACGTTTCATGTTTCCCTTTATCCCTCCTGCTTTACCGTCCGACAATAGGAAACTTATCAGGTAGAGTATTATACTCTACTTGATAAGTTAATCGATGCGCGAGGCACGATGCTCGTTGCGCGATATCCGTTGGCTGACGACTGAGCAATAACTTCTTTCATGTCATCTAACCTCTATCTGGCTTCGATGCACGATGCTCGATGCACGATGCACGAACGTAGGACTCGTAGAGCAATACGCCGCCATGCCTACAAATTTAAACTTTTTGTCATATTCCTCGAATCTCGAGCCTCGCACCTCGAACCTCGCTTTGTCCGACACGTTCCTTCGAACATCGAGCCTCGAACATCGAACCTCGAGTTTTATTCTTTATCAACTTCAGTATATTCCGCATCAACTACATTGTCATCTTTGGCTCCTGGATTTTCCCCCGGTTGGTCATTAGGAGCTTCAGCTGCTTGTTGTTGATACATTTTTTCGATATAAGGATAGAGC
Source organism: Desulfitobacteriaceae bacterium (assembly GCA_049302575.1). Lineage (GTDB taxonomy): Bacteria > Bacillota > Desulfitobacteriia > Desulfitobacteriales > Desulfitobacteriaceae > JBAQMG01. The sequence continues at coordinate 4,767 of JBAQMG010000116.1, forward strand.
GCTTTAGTGACTGCTTCTGATTTAGCCTGAATCGAGCTTAAATCCTCACTATTGGCCACGGCCTTCAGTTCTTCTAAAGCCTTTTTAATCGCTTCTACTTCAGAAGCATCGCCTTTCCCTTCGAAGTCCTTAAGCGCTTTTTCAGTTTGATAGACTAAAGAATCAGCTGAATTTTTAGCGTCGATCAGCTCCTTATGTTTACGATCCTCATCGGCATGAGCTTCAGCATCTTGACGCATCTTTTCAATTTCATTTTTAGAGAGCCCAGCAGAAGAGGTAATCGTCACTTTTTGTTCATTACCAGTAGCCGTATCCTTCGCAGACACATGGACGATTCCATTGGCATCAATATCAAATTTAACTTCAATTTGGGGAATTCCTCGAGGAGCTGGCGGAATGCCAGTGAGTTGGAAACGTCCTAACGTTTTGTTATAGGTTGCCATTTCCCTTTCCCCTTGTAAAACATGAATATCCACTGAAGTTTGACTGTCCGCAGCTGTTGAAAACGTTTGCGATTTAGTGGTCGGTACAGTTGTGTTACGGTCAATGATTCTGGTGAATACCCCGCCTAAAGTTTCAATTCCTAAAGAAAGTGGAGTGACATCAACCAAAATAATATCTTTGACTTCCCCACCTAAAACTCCGCCTTGGATAGCTGCGCCCAAAGCCACCACTTCATCAGGATTTACCCCCTTGTGAGGCTCTTTCCCGCTCAGTTTACGGATCGCTTCTTGGACTGCGGGAATCCTAGTTGATCCCCCAACTAAAATAACTTCTTTAATATCATTAAAGGTAAGCTTGGCATCTTGTAACGCCTGACGAGTTGGTCCAATCGTTGATTCTACTAAGTCAGCGGTTAATTCGTCAAATTTGGCTCTAGTAAGATTCATATCAAGATGCTGAGGTCCTTCAGCAGTCATGGTTATAAACGGTAGATTAATATTCGAAGAAGTGACACCAGAAAGTTCGATTTTAGCTTTCTCGGCAGCTTCTTTAAGACGTTGTACAGCGACTTTATCCTTAGAAAGATCCACTGTCTGGCTCTTCTTAAACTCAGTGATCATATAATTGATAACCCTTTGATCAAAGTCATCACCGCCCAAGAGATTGTTACCGCTGGTTGCTTTAACTTCAACCATCCCTTGGCTCAATTCCAAGACAGAAACGTCAAACGTACCCCCACCAAGGTCAAAGACAAGTACTGTGTGGTCTTCTTGTTTATCCAGTCCATACGCCAGAGCAGCTGCAGTAGGTTCGTTTATAATCCGTAGTACTTCTAAACCCGCAATAGACCCAGCATCTTTCGTGGCTTGGCGTTGAGCATCAGTAAAATATGCAGGAACTGTAATAACTGCTTGAGTTACAGTTTGACCAAGATAGGCCTCAGCATCCGTTTTGAGTTTTTGTAAAACCATGGCTGATATTTCTTGTGGAGAATAAGTCTTATCTTCGATCTTTACTTTAAAATCAGTACCCATATGACGTTTAATTGAACTTATCGTTCTATCCGGGTTAGAAACTGCCTGACGCTTAGCGATTTGGCCTACTAAACGTTCACTGTTTTTAGAAAAACCAACCACTGAAGGAGTCGTACGATTACCTTCCGCGTTCGGTATTACAACGGCTTCTCCACCCTCCATAACAGCTACGCAAGAATTTGTAGTACCAAGATCGATTCCAATTACTTTTGCCATAATATTTCTACCTCCTTAAATTTTACAATTGTTATTAAGCATTTCAAGTGTTTAATAGTTGACTCTAGCAGGATACTTTAACCATGCTAGGACGCAAAACCCTATCTTTGAGATAATAGCCTTTTTGTACTTCCTCAACGACGGTATTTTCCGGATGCTCTTCCGATTCAACTGAGAGAATAGCCTCATGAAGATTAGGGTCAAACGGTTGCCCCACCGCTTCAATCACTGCCAGACCTTCTTTGACTAAGAGATTATGCATTTGGCGAAAAATCAGCTCTACCCCTTGAGAATAACCAGCAAGATCAGGATTCGTTTGGACGGAGCTAAGGGCTCTTTCAAAATTATCGAGCACTGGCAAGATCGCACCAACTAGGCGTTCTGCAGCGTATTTACTAATATCTTCCTTTTCTTTCTGCGTCCGTTTGCGGTAATTGTCATAGTCTGCTTGTAAACGTTGGAGACGGGCATAGTATTCAGCGGCCTTGGTCTTAGATCCCTCAAGCTCGGTCTCTAACTGAATTATCTTCTCTTCCATTGTAAGATTAAGACTATTTTCAGAGCTTTCAAACCCATCTTTCAGATTTGCTTCCGTTTGATTTTCCTCGTTTACCTGGTTTTTCTTTTCCAAGACATCGTCAGTCCTTCTAGACTTCATTTATTATCACCTGATTCTCAATTTTATTTGATTATTCTAAAGCTGAATTGCAACTTCAACGTTTTCGGACACGAGTTAAAGTTTCACTCATACTTCGGGTCATAAAATTTACAATGGCCATCGCTTTAGAGTAATCCATGCGAGTCGGACCCAGCACTCCGATAGCCCCTATGGTTTCCTCGTCAACCCGGTAGGTAGCTGAAATCACGCTACAATCATGAAACTCTTTAAAGATATTTTCTCCACCAATTGTCACGTTTAACCCTTCATGGGTGGGCTGGAGTATTTTTTTTAAACTTTCGTCTTCTTCAAAAAATTTAAAAAGAGTTTTAATTTTATCCAAATCTTTAAATTCAGGTTGATTGAGCATATTTAACGTACCACCGAGATAAACTTGTTCTTTTTCTTCGCAATCATCCAAAATAACAGCTAACATTTCTAAAGCGTTATCGATTAAATGACGTTGCCTTGTCAATTCGCTATAAATCTCGTGCAAAAGTCCTTTTTTAACTTGACTTAGAGATTGTCCCCGCATTTTTTGGTTTAATACGGCGGCAACTTGCTGTAATTCCTCAGCTGAGACATTGTGGCCAATATCAACAATGTGATTTTCCACAACCCCATTTTCCTTGACTATCACCATGATTGCCTGCCCTGTCTGATAGGGTAAAAAGTGCATTTGGCCAAAAGCACTTTTCCCTTTAAGAGGACCTAAAACAATACTTGTTAAACTAGTCAATTGAGAAAGAAGTTTACTAGTATGAGCAACAACTTCCTGGATCTCATTAATTCGTTTAGCTGTCTCTTGTTCTATGATAGTCTTTTCTTCCTCAGAGACTTTAGATTCTTCCATCAGGCAATCAACATAGTAACGATAACCAGCATCAGAAGGAATACGTCCTGCGGAAGTATGCGGTTGTTCGATTAATCCTAACACCTCCAGATCCGACATTTCATTACGAATCGTCGCCGGAGAGATTCCGAGATCAAATTTTCGAGCAATTGTACGCGAACCAATGGGTTCTGCCGTGGCAATATAATCCTGAACAATCGCACGAAGAATTCTCTTTTTGCGTTCATCCATTTGCATGTTGCCCCTCACCTTTCTCTTAATTCCAGCTTAGGACTTAACTTCAGAATCTTGTTAGCACTCTCATCAGATGAGTGCTAATGATAAATTCACATTACCATGCCCATTTATCTTTGTCAAGAAGGTCTTAAACAAAATCTTGTAAAACAGAATTAGCTAAAAAAACATACTCCTGATTTAGGCGAAGATACCCCTCTTGAACAAAAAGTATTCCTGTTTTTTCATATTTTCTCAAAACTTCAGCGTAAATATCCCTAAGATCACACTCAAAATCTTGTTTGAAAACACCCAGGTCTACTCCCTTAGCTAATCTGAGTCCTAAAATGACCCGCTCAGCCATCCTGACCTTGAGTGACAAGTGCTCTAACTCTCCTTCATCAATGGGGTACTGTCCTATTGCTAAGTGATGCCCATATTCCCTAATATCCTCGATATTCTTCCAACGTTTACCTTGCAAACAAGAAACTGCGCCCGGCCCAAGTCCTAAATAGTCCTCCCCAGTCCAATACTTTAAATTATGACGACACTCTAAACCTGTGAGGGCAAAATTAGAAGTCTCATAATGGCTATACCCTAATCCAGTCAGTCGGTTCACTGCCCAAGTATACATTTGCGCTTGCAGATCATCATCTGGAATCTGAGAACCTAAGCAGGACTCAAGACGTTTAGCCAACGGTGTTCCGTCCTCAATCATTAAGCCATAGAGTGATAAATGTTCTGGCCTAAAACTTAAGGCCTGTTCAATCGTCTCCTGCCACTCCTCCAAGCTCTGCTCAGGCAGCCCAAACATCAAATCAAGATTGAGATTATCAAAACCGGCTGTTCGCAGGAGTCTGATACTCTGCCTAACCTGATCAGACGTATGAATACGCCCAATTTCTTTTAGACTTCGATCATTAAACGACTGAACACCAAGGGAAAAACGATTAATCCCATAACTTCTCAAGAGTTCAAGCTTTTCTTCAGTTAAAGTCCCCGGGTTCCCTTCTACAGTGACCTCCGCACCCGTCTCAAACAAAAATCCTCGTTGCAGCACTTCCAACAAGCGTTCCAAATCCGCAACGTCTAAAGCAGTCGGCGTCCCGCCTCCGATAAAAAGAGAAGATACCCCTTGTGGAGCATCCATTTGATACCGCTGAACTTCTACTCCCAACCCCTCTAAAAAAACTGCAAGCAAGGACTTCTCTTCTTCATCCTTCTTAGTATCCTCGTCTATCTTCCCACATCCGTCTCTCATTACATATCCGTCAATCTCTCTATTACCTGTAAGGGGATAAGAAAAGAAAGCACAATAATCACATTTTCGAACACAAAAGGGCACATGCACATACAACCCCAGCATCATCGTTCCTCATTTCGTCTTGTCTCGTTTCTTCCCCTTAATCATCAATTCGCAAAACCGCCATAAACGCATCCTGCGGAATCTCCACACTGCCCACTTGTTTCATGCGCTTCTTACCCTCTTTTTGTTTCTCTAACAACTTACGTTTACGTGAGATATCTCCCCCATAACATTTAGCTAAAACATCTTTACGCATCGCGCTTACGGTCTCACGAGCAACCACACGTGAACCAATCACGGCTTGAATCGGAATTTCGAACATCTGCCTGGGGATAATTTTGCGCAATTTTTCCACTAAACGCCTACCCCGAGCATAAGATTTTTCTTTATGCACAATAAAGGATAGGGCATCAACAATTTCTCCGTTAAGCAAGACGTCTAATTTAACTAAGTCAGCTTCTTTATAACCTGCCAGAACATAATCTAAGGAAGCATATCCCTTAGTCCGTGATTTTAACTGATCGAAATAATCGTAAACAATTTCGTTTAAGGGCACTTCGTAAATTATGCTTACGCGACTGGCTGAAAGATACTCCATATCAATATATTGTCCGCGTTTTTCCTGATTCAATTCCATGATCGCCCCAACATACTCTGAAGGTACCATGATCGTTGCCTTAACCATCGGCTCTTCAATTGAAGAAATTTCAGCCGCTGGAGGAAGATGCGCAGGATTATCGATTGAAAAAACATCCCCTTGGAGATTTTTCACCAAATATATAACACTAGGAGCTGTAGTAATCAGGTTTAAATCATATTCCCGTTCTAAGCGTTCCTGAACAATCTCCATATGCAATAGACCTAAGAAGCCACAACGAAAGCCAAAACCCAAAGCCACTGAAGTCTCTGGTTCAAAAACCAAGCTAGCATCGTTGAGATGAAGTTTTTCCAGCGAATCGTGTAACCGCTCATAATCACTGGAGATGACTGGATAAAGTCCGCAAAATACCATTGGTGTTGCTTTACGATAACCAGGAAGGGGGGTAAGTGCTGGATTTTCAGCAGACGTAATCGTATCCCCTACTTGTGTATCTTTAACATTCTTAATACTAGCTGTAATAAAACCCACTTGCCCGGCTTTAAGTTCTTCGACGATACAAATCGCTGGTGTAAGGACTCCCACCTCGGTAACCTCAAACGTCTTGCCAGAAGACATCATTTTGATCTGAGTTCCCTTTACTACTCGTCCTTCAAAAACACGAATATTAGAGATCGCACCTTTATACGCATCAAAGTGCGAATCAAAGATCAAGGCTTTCAAAGGAGCACTATCCTCTCCACTTGGTGGTGGAACCTTTTCCACAATAGCCTCCAGAATCTCCTCTATCCCAACCCCTGTTTTAGCTGAGGCAAGAATTGCCTCACTGGCATCTAAGCCGATAATTTCTTCAATTTCTTGTCTTGCCCGTTCAGGTTCCGCGCTCGGCAAATCAATTTTATTAATGATCGGCAAAATCTCTAGGTTGTTTTCCAAAGCTAGATAAACATTAGCTAGAGTCTGTGCTTCAATTCCTTGAGCAGCATCGACAACCAACAAAGCTCCTTCACAGGCAGCCAAGCTACGCGATACTTCATACGTAAAATCGACGTGCCCAGGAGTATCGATCAAATTCAATTCATAGACTTCGCCATCCTTTGCCAGATAATGGAGTCGTATGGCTTGAAGTTTAATGGTGATTCCACGTTCACGCTCCAAGTCCATTGAATCTAGCACTTGATGTTCCATCTCCCGAGCGGTTAAGGCACCGGTATATTCAATGAGACGATCCGCCAAGGTCGATTTGCCATGATCAATATGAGCAATAATCGAAAAATTGCGAATACGTTGTGAGGCTTGTCCCACGGTCTTCCCCCTATTCGAAGTTCGTTGTTCGTTGTTTTAATAAGAAAATAGCCATATCCATTATTGTTATGCCCCAAAGGTGCATGGGTAATTAATCGAATGAAAGTCTGCTCAAAAGATAATTATACCAGATAACGACACGCAATGCACAAATATAATGCCTTATTCATTGTTATGTGTGTAGTTTGCGTTGGAGAAGACTCGCTGTTTGTAAAAACTCTTCCATCCTTAATAATCTGGCGAATGTCGCAAATAGTAAAACTCCCAAACAAAAGCCTGTAAAAAGGATAATTATAGAAGCAAATGTTTCTATTCCTAGAAACGTTGTCAACCAACTTGACCATAGCCAAATGATTGCTCCTGTAACACTTGAAATAACCAGTGTTTTAATAAAGGTCTCCAAAAGATGTTTTCCGTCAATCCGACCCATTCGCCGTCGCAAAACCAATAAAAGCAAGAGCATATTTGCAAAAGAAGCAACCATATTTGCTAAAGCTAGACCACCGTGAGCAAGTGGCTGAATCAAGAGAAGTGCTCCTACTAAATTAATACCCATGGCCAAGGTCCCTATAAGTGCCGGTGTCCAGGTATCCTGAAGTGCATAAAACATCCGCGGTAAAATCTGTATAACAGATTGAGCCACGATTCCCAACGAAAAGTAAACTAAAGGAATTGCAGTCATGAGAGTACTCTCACTGGTAAACTTACCATGCTGAAATAAAACCCTAATCAAGGGATATCGTAAAACAATCACGCCCATGGAAATCGGAATCGTTATAAACATTACCATTCCAATCGCCCTTGAAGACATGAGACTAAACTTATCCCACTGTTGCAAAGCAGCCTGTTCTGTCATAGTAGGAAATACCGCCATTGCTATTGCTACGGCGAAGATTCCTACCGGAAGTTGAGCTAGACGGTTGGAATACATAATTGCTGTAATACTTCCCTCTCTTAGGGAAGAACCCAAATTCGCATTAACCATCACTTGGATTTGATTAAGTGCAAAACCTAAAATTATTGGCAGAGCTAAAGCAGCGATTCGCTGAACAGAGGGGTGTCGCCAATCAATGACTGCGTAATACTTAAACCCTACCTTTTTCAAAGCTGGTACCTGCACAAGAAAATTAGCCAGAGCACCAACTACAACCCCCACAGCAAATCCCGCGATACCTAAACGGCGAGCCAATAATGCGCCGAAAAAGATGATACAGGCATTGTAAAGGACGCTTCCCAAAGCTGACGGCCAAAAAATCTTATAAGAATTAAGAATACCCATAGTAAAACCACTCATCGCCAAGATTAAAGGCTGAATCAGAAGGATTCTCATCAAATGCACAGCTAAATCCATATTGGTTTTAAAACCCGGAACTAATAAGTGCACAAACTGCGGGGTAAACATCAGGGCTATGATAATGAGGCAACTAAGCGCTATAAACGTAATATTCAGTACTGAACTAACAACACGCCAGCCCTCATCTTCCTTATTCTTAGCAATATATTCTGAAAACACAGGAATAAAGGCCGAACTCAAAACTCCACCAACTAGCAACCAATACAAAAGGTCTGGAAGAGCAAACGCAGCGTTATAAGCATCAGTGACGCCAGCTTGCCCAAACAACCCAGCAATTAAAGTTTCCCTAAAAAAACCCAGAATACGGGAGACTAAACTTGCCGCCATAAGGAACCCTGCCGCTTTGACAACAGTACGTGTGGTTGACATTCCTTCAATCCTTCCCCTTCGGCGAGGCACGATGCGCGATGCACGATGCGCGAGAGTATACTTCGAACCTCGAACCTCGCGCCTCGTGCCTCGATTTTAGCATCGTGCCTCGATTATAGCATCTATCAGGGGAAGGTAAAAGAGTTTATTCTTTTTTTAACCAGTCTCCTAGTATTTCAGCTACTGCCTCAGCTGCTCCATTAGCCTCAGCTAAAGTGTTAAGTTGACTACCAAATTCAAATAGTAAAGCTCCGTCAGCAAGATGCTGATTATAGCGTGCATCTGCCGCATAACTAATTTCCTTGGCGAAAAGATCAGGATATTTCTTTTCGCCAAGGGCCATAATCTGTTTAGCAAGCTCTTCATTTTTTTGCCAGTGCGGATTTTTTTTGCCGATCACAATAAGCACCTTACTCCGCTGTTTTCCGTTAACTAAGGCGATCGACTTATTTACTCCAGCTGGTAGACCGTCACGATGAACATCTAATAGGAGGCGTAAAGAAGGGTTATCTTGAAGAAGTTTCTGAGCGGTTATAATAGAATTCCCATAAGCTTTCATAAAGTCAACTGCATCGTGAATTTGTAGCGAATGGCTTACGCCTATACCCTGTTTAGCCAAACTTTTGGTCAGGGTTTCACCAATTGTCACTACATCACCATTTTCGCCTTCCCTACGTTCAGGCCCACCGTCCCCAGCGTAGGACTCTGCATTATGAGTGTGGTAGATGCCTACAAGTACTTTTTTACCATTTAATCCAGGTATAGCCTGGGTTGGAACAGGGGTGGTCGGAAGATTGACTTCTGGATCACCACTAGATGAATCTGGTATGGCTTGGGGGATCGGCCCCTCCAACTCTGGATCATTCGGGTAATAAGCCCAGCCCAACCAAGCTGGCCCTTGGGGTGGCGGAGAGAAATAACTCAAAAAGAACGTTCTGCTGTCCGCTAGATTGACGCCAGTTAATAAGAACATACTCAAAGAAACCCCCTGGTTTCTGAGCTTATCCAAACGCAATCTTTCCGGTTGGGAATATCCTGCTGCCCCTTCAAGCAAAAAAGCTTCGATTGGTACACCTTGATCAATGATTAACCTAGCTAATTGCCCCGAACTCCCATTATTAACGGCATAGAAAACTCCCGAGAAAAATAGTATAATTGCTAACATCATAATAAAACCTTGTGCCAATTGAGCACTCGGCCAAAAAATACTATGTTTTTGGTAAGCAGCTTGATCTTGCAACAAAGACTTGTCCCCCTTTCCTCTACTGAAGAAATATGAAGGACAAGTCTTATCTAGAACTTCAAAATAATTTACTAGCTTTTAACGTAATTCCGTAGGCACAAAACTATCCACAATACCTATGACCAAAGAAGCCAAAAGTGCCCCAATAATGCTGACGCTAATGTACCCTGGAACGATGAACTGACTTAAATAAATAACTACAGCTGCGGTCAGAAAACCAATCGCTCCCCTACCCATCCTAGAAATCTTCTGCTTACCAAATGCCAGCTCAATTACATAGCCAAGAACAGCAATGACCACAGCTGCAATTAAAGCTCCTGTAAAACCAGCAACTTTCAACCCCGGAACTATATAACTCACTAACAATAATACTAAGGCGGATACTATGAACCGTACAATCATACCTAACATACGTTAACCCTCCTATCGTTTTTTCACAGAGATTAAAACCAAACCTTAAGTTCGAATATTCTCTGCATGCATCTCTAGTTTAAACAATTGATCCAAATATTATTTATCATAGAGTTTATTTTTTATTTATATTATTCCTAATTTTTCTTGCTTAATTGTTTATATGATGATAAAATATGCTTTGCGTAAACTGTAGAAGAAAGTTACCAAGAGGGGGTGACCACAGTGCCAAACATTAAGTCTGCTATAAAGAGAGTTGAAACAGCTAGAGTACGTACTATTAAAAATGCTGCAGCTAAATCCTCTTTACGTACAGCAATCCGGCGTTTTGATGAATCATTGAGCACGGACGAGGGAACGGCGAATACTCTTTTAAGTAAGGTAACCCGTGCTTTAGATAAAGCTTGTTCTAATGGTTTGATTCATAAAAACTTAGCCGCCAGAAAAAAATCCCGACTGACCAAGAAATTTGCCAAAAAGTTCGCTCAAGTCGGATAATCCAAGGATTGGCTAAAAATTAAGCGGCTTGTAAAGAGGACCTGGCTTTTGTCAAGTCTTATTGTGCAGGCGAAAGCCAAGTTGCACTTATGCGGATCCAAGATTTATACTGTCTGATATGCCAAGCAAAGCTGTTGACAAAACGTCAACGGCTTTTTCATTTGTTTTTATAGCATTGCTTGATGCTGTAAAGTTGTATTATTCATCCCCCATATTCGTTCGATACTCGTTTTCTAGTCATCGTCTTGAAAACCAATAGTAAACTGCCGATATCAATAAAAATATCTCCAACACTAAAGACTTGCATATTAAATCCAGGTATCGCAAGATAAAATCTATCTGCTAGTACGCTAATTCGGGTGGTCGAAGTCATCAAGCCATGAGTTCCCTGTCCCTCTATTAACACTTTGCGGCTAGCTTCTGGAAGAAATGTCGGATCGACTGGCATCACACCCCCGTTTAAAACAATTACTAATGTATTAAGCAAAATGCCAAAGGCAAGCACACGCATCCCAGACATTGACCAATTACACAAAGTGAAAATTAGCAATAAAAAATATGAAGTAGTATCAAATACTGGGCTGACCCAACTCCACCCAAAACTAAATCCTTTTACTGCTGCCCAATAAACACCAATTTGCAGTGCAAAAGCCAAAATGACCAACCAAAATTCTCGAAGGTCTAGTTGTCCAAGTTGATCCATTCTTCCCCCACTTAAAACACTAAGTGCTAGAGCAAAGATGATCATTTCTATAAGCATTATTACACCTCTTTGCCAAATAACTCTACTGTTAAGCCGTTTGTATCTTAGCTATAGACTCATAAGCCAATTCGTCAGATGTCATTTTACAGAAAACATCTACCAACTTAGGATCCAGTTGTGTTCCAGCCACTCTCCGCAACTCTTCAACAGCCTCTTGATGGGTTCTTCCTTTACGATAACTTCGATTCGAAGTCATCGCATCATAAGTATCCGCTACTGCAATAATCCGCGAATCGAGTGGAATCCTCTCCCCTTTCAGACCATCTGGATACCCTTTCCCATCGTAACGCTCATGATGGTGACGAGCTACTTCTCCTATATCAAACATGAATTTAATATTTTTAATGATTTTTTGTCCTATAACTGGGTGCATGCGTATAGATTCCCACTCTGTATCAAGTAGCTTTTCGTTCTTATTTAAGATATTTTCACTAACACCAATTTTACCCACATCATGCAATACAGAGGCGTATTTAAGAAACTCAATCTTTTCTTCACTCATTTTTAGCTCTGCCGCCATGGAAACCACCAATTTTCCGACCCTTGAAGAATGTCCACTAGTATAGGTGTCTTTAGCCTCAAGCGCCTGAACTAAAGCTTCAACCGTGTTAAGATAGTTTTCCCGCAAATCCATGTAAAGTTGGAAAGAATGGCGTGAAAGCAAGAGTGGGACAAAAAGTAGGATGAGTCCTAATATGCCAAAATTTTTATAAATAAGAGCCATCAGCAGTCCCATAGGTGCAAGTGCTATAAAGTTAGGCATCGCCCATTTGATATTACTAACCCAAATAGTCCAAGGAGATTTTTTTTGTATTAGCCCTAATGCCAGAGTTACAATCGTCATGTTTGTAATCATATAAATTAGAGCCATGGTAATATACGTAGAAATCCACTGTAAATTTAATATAAATGCTTTATCACTGCTTAATCCAAGTATGTTGTGAGCAAAAGCCACGGATAACACAAATTGAGACGCATTAAATATTCGTTTATAAAGAGGTTCATTAGCTACGGACTTACCAAAAACCAGAAGCCCCCCTAAGGCTACGACTGATAAAGAAATTCCCAAGGGAAATAAAACAGCTGCGGAAATAAAAACCGCGTAACTTACTGTTACAAACCCTCCTTTAGGTAGGGCCACTGGCAGAGATTCACTAGCAACTGCAAGGAACCCAAAGACCAACAGATTGACCACCGCAATCCATGTCCATTCAGTATGATATACTGTCCAGCCCAAAATTGCAGTAGCTAATAAGGTTACTATTACAAAAAAAAGTTGAAATCTCTTTGATATAGCTTTCATTAGACACCTCTTAAAGTATAATGGCCGACCAACATTCACAATTAAATGCGGAAGCTTGCGCCACCAGCAAGAACTAAGGTAACTAGAACAGTAATCGCTTTGATTAATTTGCTCATTGCGGTAAACCTCCTTGAATTTTTATTCATAGGACTAGTTTATCCGCTCCGCTGTTTTTTCCGCTTCGCTATGTAGGGAATTAAAACAGAGTTACATTGTATCTAATTGTAATGTAAGGTCGGCCAAATTTTACAAAAAATCATTTTGGGGAAACCTTATCTTTCGATTAACTGCATCAAGGGTTGCCTTAACAACCGCTTCTCGATCATCACTTCTGACTGGAGCACAGCCCACGAGGGATTGTTCTCTCGTTGATTCTATCAAGGTTATTGAAACCAAAGCTATCTGATGCTTGGCTAATTGGGTGATTATAACATCTTCAGTGACAAATACACATTTATCCAGAGTTAGAGGGATAAGCGCTTGAATCGTGGCCTCAACAAACAGGCGTGATTTATTGTAAGAGGTTGATGGCCCTTGTGCGGTTCCTTCAATTAGCTTTTTACCTATTAACAATTCTACTTTAACTTCAGCCATTCCATTTACTGTTCTTAGAGTAACCCCAACCAGCTTAGTTCGTGTCAACTCAATAATTGAAGGAGTTACTTCCTCATCTTCTTCCACTTGAGCTACACTTATCTTCTTATGATCCACTTGTATTCCAAATTGGGCCGCCAAGATCGACTCGACATCCCTGACAATCTGCTTAGGAGCCCTTCCCGAAGCAGCCAGAATATGAATTTCATCTATTTCTCCTTGGCTATTAACATTAATTCGGACAGCTACAACTAACTTAATCTGTCGTAATGCTTGTTCCCATTCCTCACTTGAACCCGTCGAATCTGACATGACAACCCTCCTTGAAAATCAATAATACTATTTAACTATTTTCGACATAATACCATGCTTTCCTTCCGTACTTTTGTTAAAAGTCTAAAACTTTTTAAGCATATCAGAAAGTATAAGTTTTAACAAAACCAAAAAAACTAATTGATTTAATATAATAATTATAATATAATATTAATTGTTAAAGATCCAAGGATTCATCGCACTCTTTAATTTTGTGAAGCGGAGGAAAATCATATGATGAAAAAGTTCGTTTGTACAGTTTGTGGGTATGTTCACGAAGGTACTGAACCACCAGAAAAATGTCCCGTATGTGGTGCTCTAAAAGAAAAGTTCATTGAAAAAGTTGAAGGAATATTGGAATGGGCAGATCAGCATATCATTGGAGTAGCAAAGGGTGTTGAGCCAGAAGTCATTGAAGGCTTAAGAGCTAACTTTACTGGGGAATGTACTGAAGTCGGGATGTATTTAGCAATGAGCCGTCAAGCAGACAGAGAAGGTTTTCCTGAAGTTGCCGAGGCTTATAAGAAAATCGCCTATGAAGAAGCAGAACATGCTGCTAAATTTGCAGAACTCTTAGGTGAAGTTTTAGTAGCTGATACCAGAAAAAACCTTCAAATGAGAGTTGATGCAGAACACGGAGCCTGCCAAGGGAAAAAAGCTTTAGCAACTTTGGCCAAAAAATTAAATTTAGATGCCATACATGACACAGTTCATGAAATGTGTAAAGATGAAGCCCGCCATGGTTCAGCTTTCAATGGATTGTTAAATAGATATTTTAAACAATAGAGGGTATCTAGTTAAAGTGTACCTTCCGGTTGTTACACACTCGCGTTTAAGGACGCGAGTTTTTGATGTCTTAGCTTAATATTTTGAAACCCGTTTGATTAATCTAAAAGCATGGTATAATAAGACTCAAGAACCGCGAAATCACGGTTTAGTCTCCAATACCGCGTGATTATGAGTGCCTAATTCAAATCTTCTCAAAGTAATATATATTTTTATTTTGGATAATAAGCAGAAAGAAGGTAAAAAGCCACCTTTGCGCGAATTATTTAATTAAACAATACCTTATAAAGCTTTAAAATCCGAGAAAACCAACTAAGGAGGGCGCACGCGATGGATAAAAACGAGGAAATTTCCTGTGCAAAGTGTATTTATTGTGGTTCGACTGAAAACGTTTTTTCCTTTTGTAAAACCCAACAAACTAAGGAAGGGGAGAAAAAGGTCTGTTATTGCAGTTGCACTAGCTGTGCTGAGCATATTGAGAACAATTTAACCCCCGAGGTCCCCTGTGAAACCTGTGAAATATGTGGAAAAGAAACTGATGTTTTTGCTTTTTGCTCTTACGCACCGACAGAAGAAGGTCAAGCAGAAAAAGTTTGTTACTGTGTTTGCCCTGATTGTGTAGGCAAATTGCAAGATAAGGTCTTTGATTATTACGATGAGGCTTTAGCCAAGGGCTACGAACCTCAAAAGGCCGAAGAAAAAAAGTAACCCAACCCTTACATTTGAAGGTACGGCATCCTAAAATAATCCTTTAAGCCCGCAGTGTTCAGCTGCGGGCTTAACTATTGTCTACTTACTGACAAAACTTTATAATCATAAGTTCTATCAAAATAAGGGGATCCCCACCCCCAGTTTTCAAAGCGATCTCCGTTTTTAAACATTCCTCAAGAGCTTTCGCTAGCCGATTTTCAGGAATTTTTTGCGACTGTACCCAGATTTTCTGAGCCTCGTAGGACGATTTAATGCCCAAGGCACTTGTCAACCCAGCCACATTTTCCCCTCGTCGCCGCCAAACATTAGCACCTAAGAGTAATCGTGCTTGTCGCACGAGCAGTGTGAGTACCTTTAAAGGATGCTCCTCACGTAAAACCTCATAAAGTTTTTGTAAGGCTAGATCAACTCTTCGCCCTGCAACAGCATCTAACATATCAAAAACATTGGCTTCCACTGTTCTCGTAGTGACACCCCTAATATCTCCTTCCGTAATTACTGACTTTTCTCCGACATAGACCACTAACTTATCCAATTCTTGACTCAAAACCCCCGGCCGATGTCCAGCCCAATCTAAAAAGAACGGCAGGGTTTGGGAAGCCATCGACTTCCCTCTACTCTGAAGCTCACTTAATACCCAAGCTTCCCACTCATGGGGTCGCTTAGGAGTAGAAAATTCACAAATGGTTCCAACCTTTTCTAGCGCTTTATAAAATTTACGTCCTTTATGAACTTTCCCGACCAAAAAAAGCAAACAAGTATCGGGGTTAGGGTTAGCAAAATAAATCTGAAAAGGGTCTAACTCTTCTGACTGACCATCCTGAAAATAGGGAGCGTCCTCAACCACGACCAAACGCCTTTGAAAAAACGAAACCGTATTGGCCATAGTGACTATGTCAGCAGGACTCGTATCCTTTGCGGAAATTATTTCGATCCCGCTACCTGAGGAATCTCCCATTAAATAATATTTTTTTAATTCCAGAAGGGCTTGCCAGAGCAAAAACCGATCTTCACCATACCAAAGATAGATCGCCGGCACTGTTTGTTGCTTTACAGCTTCCATAATACGTTGTATTTCTTGCATTCCTAATCCCCCCTATAGCCATTCTAACAAAAATCTAGAACAAAGAACATGCCCTGTTAACTTCAATAACAATCGGATAGGAGGCCACCCATTATTTGAGTGACCGACCTTCCACACCACCGTACGTACCGTTCGGTATACGGCGGTTCCTCAGGTTACGCAGTAACTTGACGATAATACTCTGAAAAGAATAGGAA
>JBAQMG010000117.1:0-49034 GCA_049302575.1 Desulfitobacteriaceae bacterium
TATCATCTTGTAACTCAACAGGGCGTAAACGACTGTAAGATTGAATTTTTAGACCTTCGTTATTGGACAAAAGGTGACTTTCTCTATTCAGGTCGATTGGTTGTCAATGAGGATGGAGAGATATCCCAAGAAACTTTTTATTCCGCTCCTAATCAAGAGGGGGTTCTCTTAAGTTGCTAACTAAGACCCCGATCATAAACTCTCATGTAAAATAACGTGAGAGTTATTTTTTCGAAAATAACTTAAAGCTAATCATTGAGCAAAGCGAGTTCGCTAAAAAAACTTTTGACAGACCAGCTTTCATCAACCATAATTGAAACGGACAAGTCGTGGAGGTGTATTAATTGTCAAAAAGAAGAAAAAACGTCAGGATTTCCTGGCTGAAAATAAGTAGTATTCTGTTAATTTTTGTTGCTATTTTTAGTTTGCTGGGGACCCTAGGTTTAACTAGCCTAGGTAGGGCTCTGTTTTCCCTATTTTCATTGAAGATGGGAACAATGGCTTGGCTTATTCCATTTTTGTGTCTTGTATTTTCCTTCATACTTTGGCCAACTTCTTCCCAAAATAATTATTCCCGAAGGTCTAGGTCAGACGCAAAAATGATTAAGTCTGCATATTCGACCAGTTCTGTAAACAAACGAGTTACTAACCGTACTACTAAAAAGGCAGCTAGAGATTTAGGTATTGAAGAGAACAATGCTCAGAAACAGACGTTTCCGTTGCCGGCAACAAAAATTGTTCCTATACGTGGTTTTGATAAATATTTTGTCTCGATGGAGTGGTCGGAACAAGCTGATTTAGCTGACACGAACAAGATGCCTGAATTAGGCAAGGACTTTCCTTCTTATTTTGGTGAAGGTCAACCATCTTTCTTTAAACCTTCAGTCAAAATAACAACGTTAAAAGGCTTGAAAAGTTATCTTGAAGCAGTCGATCATGAGGTTAAAAAAGAGCTTGTGGATCAAAAAACAACCACCCTTAAAAAACCACCTGAATTGCAAGTCACTATCCCTGAGAAACCAGAGCATCCTTCCTATGGAGTAAGCCCTCAAGAGCGGGAAATCTTATTGGGTAAGCACGTAAAAAGTGCAAACCAGGCGCAACCCATTAATTTTCAAATTGCAGCTAAAGAAGTTTCTGCTACTATCGAGCCAGAGGCTAAAATCCCTTTTAAAGAAAATTCGTTGGAGGAAGTTCTGACCCAAGATGAGGATCTGACTATAACTAATGAGCTGACAATTGATGAGGTTCTGGCGATAGCCGAAACTTCAGATTTACCACTTAGATTTAGAAGGTCGTGGCAGTTGCCAAATTTCAATCTGCTAGAGAATTTACCAGTCAACACGAGCGTTTATGAGACTGAATCCTCCAAACAACTTGAAGGTGTTTTACAAGACTTTGGTATCAGCGCTAAAGTTATTAGGGTTACTAGGGGACCAGTTATTACGAGATACGAACTTGCTCCGGCTCCAGGGGTCAAAATTAGTCGGATCGTTAATTTAGCAGACGATATTGCCTTGGGTTTAGCTGCTAGAGATGTCCGTATTGAAGCACCGATACCTGGTAAATCTGCAATGGGAATCGAGGTTCCTAATAAAAATCCTCGAGCAGTGCCTTTTAGGGAAGTTTTAGAAACGCCTGCCTATGCTAAGCATGCCTCTAAATTAAAGGCTGCTTTAGGTAAGGATATTGCTGATCAGCCGGTGATCGCTGATCTTTCCAAGATGCCCCACCTTTTAGTGGCCGGAGCTACAGGCTCAGGTAAAAGTGTTTGTATCACAACCTTGATTAATTCTCTGCTTTTTAACGCCACTCCGGACGAAGTTAAGTTTTTACTCATCGATCCCAAAATGGTCGAGTTGAACCATTATAATGGAATTCCTCATCTTTTAGCTCCCGTGGTGACAGATCCTAAAAAAGCCGCAGCAGCCCTAAAATGGATTGTTAAAGAAATGGAAACTCGCTATGAGCTCTTTGCAGCTGCTAGTGTGCGAGATATTGAACGTTATAATAAACTTAAAATAACTGAAGGTGTAGGGGAAACTGCATCAGCCCTTCCTTGGATTGTAGTTATTATCGATGAGCTTGCCGATTTAATGCTAGTTGCGGCCGGTGAAGTAGAAGAAGCGATCTGCCGTTTAGCCCAAATGGCTCGAGCTGCAGGTATTCACTTAGTCATTGCCACACAACGGCCCTCAGTCGATGTCATTACTGGAATAATCAAAGCTAACATACCAAGTCGTATTTCATTTGCTGTGACTTCCTCAATTGACTCACGAACAATTCTCGACGCGACGGGTGCTGAGAAACTCCTAGGAAAAGGCGATATGCTCTATTCGCCGCAAGGTATGAATAAACCACAACGTGTACAAGGTTGTCTAGTCAATGATGAAGAAGTTCAGAGGGTGATTGCACATTGGAAAGCTCAGGGAAGACCAGATTATTTAGATCCTGAACATCTTTTTTCAGAAACCAGTAACAACGCTGAGGAAACCAGTGGACCGGATGATAGCTTATTTATAAATGCTGGTCAACTCTTTATTAGTTCTGGCATAGCTTCAGTTTCCTATCTCCAAAGGCGTTTAAAGTTGGGGTATGCTCGTGCTGCCCGTTTAATGGATAAGTTAGAAGAAAATGGCGTTGTCGGTGGCTTCGAAGGGAGTAAACCTAGACAAATTCTTCTCAGCCTAGAAGAATTCAACGAGCGTTTTAGCTAACAGTTAACCTTATAAAATATAGTATTTAAAGACTTTTTGGAATTATTTCTAAAAAAGTCTTTTTTAGTTTTATGAGCGTTAATGATTTGTAGCTAAGCACTTTACGAAAACTACGCATGAAGTGGGGATAAATGGATATAATTTATACTGATGTAAAAATAACTCGAATTACGGAGTGAACACATGAAGTTAAGTGCAAGTTCAATTTTAAGTAATCCCTTACGTGATATAGGTCTTAATCGCGAAGATCTTTTACAACATGCCCAGGAGATTGCCGGTTATCATGCCCAAAGTGGTTTTTGGAAAATAAAACGCGGGTTATTGCCCCGTGTCCTTAAAAATATCCATTATTTACAAGATGCTTATCGACAAATAACCTCCTATGTGCAAAAAACTAAAGACTTAGTTCCAGCATCGGAATGGTTTTTAGATAACTATTATCTGCTTAAAGATATGAAAGCAGAGTTGCATAAAAGCCTGCCTAAGAAATACGAAAGACAGTTACCTCATCTAGCAGGGGGGAATTACCAAGGCTATCCCCGCGTTTATGCACTAATGATCGAATTTGTTGAACACACGGATAGTCAACTGCAGGAGGAGGCTCTGAAAGAGTTTATTAATGCCTATCAGTCGCAGATACCGTTATCAAGCGGTGAATTATGGGCTATTCCTATTATGCTGAAAATTGTTTTATTGGAAAATATCCGTAGGTTAGCGGAACAAGTCCTTTATACTCAAAACGAACGCCAAGCGGCTGAAAAATGGTTAGAACCTTTTCTTAGTAGTCAGAAAGGGCCGGAGCATTGGGAGGAGATCCTAGAAACGGCCAATGCGCCAGATCTTTATTCTACCGCCTATGCTGAACGACTTCTTAGACGAGTAAGAGACTTAGGTGTAGAAGGAATGCCTATTCTTCGCTGGTTAGATAAAGTTGTTGCTAGACAAGACACTACAGTTGAAGACCTAGCTAAGCTTGAGCATCATCGGCAGGCTATGTGTCAAGTTTCTATGGGACATGCCATTACAAGTTTGCGATTTCTTTCAGAAGAGGACTGGCCACGTTTTTACGAAGAAATTAGTTTAGTAGAGAAAGTCCTAGTGTCTGATCCCAGCACAGTTTTCGCGCAAATGGATTTTACTTCTCGAGATATCTACCGGCACCAAGTTGAGAAAATTGCTCGAGGTTTCGGGATAACCGAATTAATCGTTGCTAAAGTTGTTCTGCGCTTGGCGCAAAGAGCTGCACAAGACGCAAAATCACAACAAGCTCACGTTGGCTATTATTTAATGGGTTCCGGAAGAGAAAGTTTAGCACGAGAACTAGAAAAAGATTGGGGAGGGTTTCGCCAAATCTGGGGGAACGTCAAACGAATTTTAAAGCGTCATCCTCAGACTGTGTATTTTACTGGAGTTGCTTCTACCTGTTCTATCCTATTGTATGCCTTCTTAAGTTATGCAGCTGAACGTTGGCAGCTAACCCCTGTCGCTAATTTACTTGTCTTTTTTGCCGTTTTTTTTCCTATCAGCAGTATCGCTATCAGTTTACTGAATTGGGTATTTACCTCCACTTTAACTCCGTCATTTTTACCAAAATTGGAGTTGCGAGAGGGTATACCGGAAAGTTATCGAACGATGGTCGTCATTCCAACACTTTTACCTAGTGTAACAAGAGTAAGAGAACTCTTAGAACAACTCGAAGTCTATTATCTAGCCAATCAAAGTTCTAACTTACACTTTGCCCTCTTAGGTGATTTTACAGATGCTTCGTCTGCAGAAGAGCCTGCTGACGAAGAAATTATTTTAGCTGCCCAACATGGCATTAGATCACTCAACGAGAAATATGGAGAACAATGTTTTTATTTTTTTCATCGCGCTAGGCTTTGGAACCCAGCTGAGGGAGTTTGGATGGGCTGGGAACGTAAGAGGGGCAAAATTATCGAGTTTAATCGCCTCTTACGTCAAACGGGGTTAACCAGTTATAATATTCAAATTGGGGAACTTTCTGTCTTAAATTCAGTGCGCTATGTGATAACTTTAGATGCTGATACCCAACTTCCTAGGGGTAGTGCCAAAGAACTTATTGGAACTATTGCTCATCCCTTACAGGCTCCACGTTTGAACGAGGACAAAACCAGGGTTGTTGAGGGGTATGGAATCTTACAACCTCGAATCAGTGTTTCAATCTTAAATGCTGCTGCTTCTTACTTTGCGAAGATTTCCTCCGGTAAGGTGGGTGTTGATCCGTATACTTGTGCAATTTCCGATATTTATCAAGATCTATTTGGTGAGGGGATTTTCACTGGCAAGGGAATCTACGAGGTTGAGGTCTTTCATCAGGTAACCGGAGATGCCTTCCCGGAAAACACTATTTTAAGTCATGATTTGTTAGAAGGAATTTATGCTCGAGTCGGTCTCGTAACAGACATTGAGTTGATCGATGGTTATCCTGGAAAATATCATACTTTTGTTCGTCGTCTCCATCGCTGGGTTAGGGGAGACTGGCAGATTCTAGCTTGGCTCTTTAAAGAGATACCCTTGATTTCCAAATGGAAGATCTTTGATAATTTACGGAGAAGCCTTGAGGCGCCGGCGCAGCTACTTTTAATAGTTTTGGCTTTTACTATTTTACCAGGTGCGTCTTGGTTCTGGGTAGGCTTGGTGCTTCTCGAAGTGGTCTTTCCGACCATTCTAAGCCTCTTGACAACTGTTCTGGGGGGAGGTATTGAAAATAGGGCTTTCACAGAAAATCTTCGTGACAGTCTTGTTCAAGCCCTGCTAAAGTTTATCTTCTTACCGTTCCAAGCTTGCGTTATTTTAGATGCCGTTATACGAAGTTTAGCTCGACAATTGTTCACGCATCGACAGTTGCTGGAATGGGAAACTGCTGAGGCAACTGAAAGACGTTTGGAATTAAACCTCAAGACATCATGGAAGTATATGTGGCCTATAATAGCTCTCGTTGTTGGCTTTGCAGTGGTGGAGATCTTTTATTTCCCCAATAAAGTGGTTGGATATTATCCTTTGGCCATTCTTTGGTTTAGTTCGCCCTGGATAGCCTATAAAGTAAGTTTACCCTTAAATAACCGGATCGAAAAACTGACAGCGGCTGAGGAAGTTGAGACCAGAACTTGGGCTCGAAGAATCTGGGCTTTTTTTGAAGTCTATGTCAACCAGGAGGAAAATTGGCTTCCACCAGACAATGTTCAAATTGATCCCCCCAATGGTGTCGCTCATCGAACTTCGCCAACAAATATCGGTTTAGCCTTGTTAGCAAGTTTATCTGCTCGGGATTTGGGGTATCTTTCCTTAGCGGAAACCCTAGCTAGGATTGAAAGAACTTTAGGAACTTTAGAAAGGTTGGAACGCTGGAAAGGTCATTTTTACAACTGGTATGATACCCAAAGCCTAGCACCCCTACAACCGTTATATGTCTCCACAGTGGACAGTGGGAATTTAGTTTTATATTTAATCACCTTAAAATCAGGGTTACAAGACATTATGTCTAAACCCCTTGTGAATCTTAAGCTAGTTCGTGGGCTTAAGGATACCTACGATTTAATGTTGAGTCATTGGGAAGGAGATCCTGAAGCTAATTTAGTTGCTTTTGGTCAAGCACTCAATTTAATCAATACAAAATCAGAGCTGGATTTAATTACCTGGTATAATTTACTGAAAGCATGCCCTGAGGCCAAGTCAATCAATAATTCATCAAAAGAAGTTGCCTTCTGGTATAGTCGTTTCCAAGAAATGAGGCAGTACTTTAGTGAGGAACTCCGACAAATCTGTCCGTGGTTAGAAAACTTAGAGGATCAAGCTAATATTGCTGATCCACAGTTGGCAAATTTACTGCTAACCTCAAGTTCCAGCCTTACCTTACACCAATTAGCAGATAATTATGCTCAAATTATTGCTCATTCTGCTAACCCTAATTCTACTTCCACTATGAGACTTACGGAAGCGCTAGAAAAAATTAATGAGTTGCATAAATTGACTAAAAGTTTACAGGAACGCTTACAAGACATGGCTATGGATACGGATTTTCAGCCTTTATACGATAAAAATCGTCAATTATTTTCAATAGGTTACCGGATTGTTGAGGGGACTTTAGACAAATCTTATTATGACCTGTTGGTTTCGGAAGCTCGACAAGCCAGTTTTATTGCCATTGCTAAAGGGGATGTACCTCAAAGTCATTGGTTTAAACTTGGTCGTACATTAACCAAAGTCAAAGGCATGAGAACTCTAGTTTCTTGGAGTGGCACCATGTTTGAATTTCTCATGCCGCTTTTAGTTATGCGTAATTATTCGGGCACTTTGTTGGACGAAACTTATAAATCTGCCATCGCAATTCAACAAAAATATGGGTCAAAAAACAAAATCCCTTGGGGAATTTCTGAGTCTGGATTCTATGCCTTTGATGCCCAACTTAATTATCAATACAAAGCCTTTGGTGTTCCGGGTTTAGGGCTGAGACGTGGCTTAATTCAAGACTTGGTTATCGCACCTTATGCCACATTTCTGGCTTTTATGGTAGCACCGCGCCAAGCATTTAAGAACATCCGGGAAATGACCAAATCAGGTTTTGGGGGACGCTATGGATTATTTGAAGCGATTGATTACACACCGGAACGAATGCCCAGTGATCAAACCTCTCGGGTAATTCAAAGTTTTATGGCTCATCATCAAGGTATGAGTTTTTTAGCTCTAAATAACGTTTTGAGTAACAATTGGCTTCAACAGTGTTTTCATGCTGACACAATGGTTCAGGCCACCGAACTTTTACTCCAAGAACGCACACCGACTGTAACCTCTTTAGTGCCAAAGGCAGAAGAACACAAAAATGGCCTTGAAGGTGGTGTGCCTTTGGGGGATGATGGGAAACGTTTTATTTCTCTTTCCACTGCTGATACTCTGATTCCGATAACCCATTTTATTTCTAATGGACAATATTCAGTGATGTTAACCAATGCAGGTTCTGGTTTTAGTCGCCTAGGGGAAATTAATATTACCCGTTGGCGTGAAGATGTAACTCGTGACCCTTGGGGGATGTACTTCTATATCCAAAACTTGAATTCCGGTTATGTTTGGTCAGCCAGCCATCAACCATGTGGAGATTCAGGGGAAGATTATAAGGTCACTTATGCCCCAGATAGAATTGAGTTTTGTCGTAAGGACGGAAATATTAGGACTCGTACAGAAATTGTTGTCTCTTCTGAAGATCAAGTGGAAATTCGGCGAATTTCCTTAACCAACAAAAGTTCATATGATCGTACGCTTGAAATAACTAGCTATTCTGAAGTTGTATTAACGGGTGCTAAAGAGGATTTAGCCCATCCCGCCTTTGGAAATTTGTTTATTGAGACAGAATTCTTTCATAAGGCATTATTAGCCACCAGACGACCTCGAGGAGAAAACAGTCAAACACAATGGTTAATGCATACTGTTGTTACAGAAGGGGAAGAGATAGGAGCCTTGCAATATGAGACTGATCGAGCAAAGTTTATTGGGCGAGGTCGCACTTTGGCTAAACCACATGCCATGAAACCCAGTCAACCCTTATCAAATACTGTCGGAGCTGTTTTAGATCCGATCCTGAGTTTACGTCAACGTGTCCGGATCAAACCAGGACAAACTGTGCGAGTTTCATTTGTTCTAGGTGTAGCTGAGCGGCGAGAAGAGGTTATCCGTTTAGCAGAAAAATACCACGACCCAATAGCTATTAACCGAACCTTTGAATTGGCTTGGACACATTGTCAAATGGAACTCCGTCATCTTAATCTTACACCAGCCTTAGCTAACGAAGCAATGAGTTTGGCGGGACATTTGCTTTATCTTAGTCCCTGTCGTCAGGAATTTGCCAAATGTATAGAAAAAAATACTCAAGGGCAATCCGGTCTTTGGCCCTATGCCATTTCCGGGGATTTGCCGATAGTGTTAGTTCGTGTCCAAAATATGCAACATCTTGACTTGGTTCGTCAGCTTCTGACAGTTCATGAATATTGGAGGCTGAAAGGTGTCCTGGCAGACATGGTGATTTTAAACGAAGATGAAAGTGGTTATGTCCAAGCGTTTCAAGATACATTGCGGGACTTGATTTCCATGGGACATGCCCGTGACCTCATTAATCAGTCTGGTGGTATTTTCCTTCTACAGAAGAAATTAATTCCTGACGAGGATATTGCCTTACTATGTTCTGTAGCTAGGGCGGCCTTCACTGGAGAAGGAGGATCCTGCTCGGTTCAACTTCGTAAAAAAGGTCAAAGATTAACCTTAACGTCTGAGTCTCCCAGTGAACAAGAACTCAAAAATAAACTAGATTCTCGAATTGAAGCAGATTCGAGGATTGACGCACGATTAATAAATGAACTTAAACGCCGTCGAGTGAAACCAACTACTACCGAACAAATATATAATCCAATTATTAAAGGCTCAAACCTTGCTTACACCAATGGTTACGGTGGTTTTGCGGAGAATACTGGAGAATATATCATTGAGTTAAGCGAAAACAAAAACACTCCTTTGCCGTGGATTAACGTCATTGCCAATCCTAAGTTTGGTTTTCAAGTATCAGAATCAGGTTCAGGTTATTCTTGGTCTTTAAATAGCAGAGAAAACAAACTTACACCCTGGTCAAATGACCCTGTACAGGACTTTTCAGGAGAAATACTTTATCTGCGGGATGAGAGCACAGGCCAAGTCTGGTCACCGACACCTGCGCCCATTCGCGAAAAAGAAAAATACGTCATTAAACACGGCCAAGGCTACACAGCTTTCCAACACCTTAGTCATGGTCTTGACCAAGAACTACTCTTATTTGTTCCTATAGATAAACCAGTCAAAATTATCAAATTGAAGTTGCATAATTTGACTAAACTAAAGCGGAAATTAACAGCTACCCAGTACATTGAATGGGTACTCGGTGAAGCTCGTGAAATGACTGCTCCGTATATTGTGACGGAATTTGATGAGAAGAATAATATTTTGTGGGCTCGCAATAATTTTCAGGAAGAGTTTGTGGATCGGTGCGCTTTTCTCTCAGGCTATGGAGGGACATTCTTAAGCTATACAGGGGATCGTGGAGAATTTATCGGACGCAACGGAAGTTTAATAAATCCCGCTGCCTTACAAGCCCAAGCCCTCTCCAATACAGGAGGTGCAGGCTTGGATCCTTGTGGAGCTTTCCAGCTAGTTATAACGCTAGAACCAAATGAGGAGAAATATTTATATTTCCTTTTGGGTGAGACGGCGAATCAAGCAGAAGCTCTAACTTTACTCAGAGACCTGCAAGAACCTGAAAAAATTAATGCTGCTTTTACAGCTGTGAAAGATTTCTGGCAAAACCTATTAGGGAAATTAGTAGTTCATACCCCTGATAAGTCTATGGACCTCCTATTAAACCGTTGGCTCCTTTATCAAACAATAGTTTGCCGTATCTGGGCGCGTTCGGCCTTTTATCAAGCTGGGGGAGCCTACGGCTTTAGAGACCAACTTCAGGATGTTATGTCCTTAGGGATTATTGCTCCGGAAGTGGCTAGAGAACAGATTATCCGTCATTGTGCTCACCAATTTGTCGAAGGTGATGTTCAACATTGGTGGCATGCTGAAAAAGGTAAAGGTATCAGAACTAAATTCTCTGATGATTTATTGTGGTTACCTTATGTACTGGCAGATTACGTTGAACATACTGGAGATTTAAGTATTTTGGAGGTACAGGTACCTTTCATAGAAGCTGATCCTTTGCCTGAAGATGTAGATGAGAGCTATTCAATCCCTAAGGTTTCCAGGGAAAGTGGAAGTGTTTATGAACATTGCCTACGAGCGATTAAAAGAGGCTTGCGTTTTGGAGAACATGGCTTACCTTTGATTGGTTCGGGAGATTGGAATGACGGTTTTAGTAGAGTTGGGCGTGAAGGTAAGGGGGAGAGCGTTTGGTTAGGTTGGTTTATTATTTCAACCTTAAAACGCTTCGTTAAAATTTGTGAATTGCGCCAGGATCACGACTTGATTAACTACTATCAGCAAATTATCGAAGATCTAGCAGAGAATATTGAACTTCATGGTTGGGACGGGGAGTGGTATCGGAGAGCATATTTTGACAACGGCACTCCCTTGGGGTCTGCCCAGAATGCAGAATGTCAAATTGACGCGATTGCTCAAGCTTGGTCGGTTCTTTCGGGCTCAGGTAAACCAAGTAGAGCCAAGGATGCCATGTTAGCTCTAGAACACTACCTTTTACGGAAAGGGGAAGGAATTTTGTTGCTCTTAACCCCACCTTTTGATCATGATCAGTCGGAACCAGGCTACATCAAAGGGTATGTACCAGGGGTGCGAGAGAATGGAGGGCAATATACTCATGGTGCTATCTGGGCTGTTCTAGCTCACACCAAAATGGGGGAAGGGGATAAAGCTACTGAATTATTTCAAATGCTTAATCCTATTAACCATGCACGAACAGAATCAGAAGTAAATCGTTATAAGGTTGAACCCTATGTCATGGCGGCAGATGTCTATGCCATCAATCCTCATGTAGGTCGCGGTGGCTGGACCTGGTATACTGGAGCAGCAGGGTGGATGTATCAAACGGGCATCGAGGGTATTCTAGGCTTCAATCTAAGTGGTAACAAACTCACTTTTGAGCCGTGTATTCCCAAGAATTGGCCGGGTTATAGAGTGGAATATCGTTATAAATCTACGCAGTATATCTTTGAAGTGCGAAATCCTCAGGGAAAAATGACTGGGGTGGAAAAGGTGACTTGTGATGGTAGGGATGTTGAGGATAGGGTTATTCTTTTGGAAGACGATGGGGTGGCGCATTCGGTTGAGGTTGTTATGTAGGCGAAGGGATGCCAAAAGGTATCCCTTTTTTATATGTGCAGATTCCATTCGAATACGAAAAGATAATCCTTCTCCTAGTACATTTATTGATTAAATACAGTACTTAAATCAATTATTAGGTTGGGGGCCACATTACAACCATTCACGAACGTTTTTTGACTATTCGGACAAAAAAGATAGACAAATTCAACATTTTAGATATATGTTAATATGAAGCAAGGAGGTAAATTTTACTGGCAAATAGTAGGGTTGATAGGTTGGGTAGCAGGATAATAGGGAGAGTAGTTAAGGAGGTAGAAATGGATATTAGAACAATTTTTGTAGTCGGTGCGGGACAAATGGGAAATGGAATTGCACAAGTGTCGGCTCAGGCAGGATATAGAACCATTATGAGGGACATTGATAATTTATATTTAGAAAATGGTATCGCTACGATCCGTAAGAATTTACAACGTAAAGTTGATAAAGCAAAGATGAGTAAAGAGGAAATGGATAATATTCTATCAAATTTAGTGACGACAACAGATATTGAATTGGCCGTCGGGGCTGATATAATAATTGAAGCCATACCTGAGAATGAAAATCTCAAAAAAGATATTATGGAAAAAATGGATAGAATTACACCTGAACATACCATCTTGGCTTCAAATACTTCTGCCATACCTATTTCAGTCTTAGGTTCTGCCACCAAAAGACCTGACAAAGTTGTAGGAATGCATTTTATGAACCCGGTGCCGGTCATGAGATTAGTGGAAATAGTACAGGGGAATGATACTTCAGAAGAAACGATCAACGTCATCCGCCAGCTAGCAAAATCTTTTAATAAAGAATCAGTCATAGCGAAAGATTATCCTGGTTTTCTCTCAACTAGGTTGAGTATGGCTTTGGTAAATGATGCGCTCTATGCTTTGTATGAAGGCAGGGGGACAAAAGAGGATATAGATAAATGTGCCAAACTTGGATTAAATCATCCAATGGGACCTTTTGAATGGATGGACTTTGTTGGTTTAGACTCTATATTATCAATTCTTACAAACCTTTGGAATTCTTATGGTGATACAAGATACTTTCCTTGCCCAGTTTTAAAGCGAATGGTGCAAGCAGGATTTCTCGGAAGAAAATCAGGTAGAGGTTTCTATAAATATGAGTGAAAATTGTTAGTAGACAGTGTAAGTAAACACCTAGAAAGAACGAGAAACACTTAATTGTTAAGGAAGGTGGATATTAAAGTGAATTCAGAATTATTCGAACTAGATGAGGAACAAAGAATGATAGTCAATATGATAAAAAGTTTTACCGAAAAGGAAATAAAACCTATAGCTCAAAAAATAGAGGAAGAAAGAATATTTCCTCGAGAAATTTTTAATAAGATGGCTGAAAATGGACTTGTAGGTATAACAACTGACGAAAAATATGGTGGTGCAGGACAAAAATATTTAACTTATATCTACGTTATGGAAGAAATAGCCAAACAATGTGTCAACACTGCTGGACTTTATTCTGTCCATATGACAACACAGTATATTCTTAAAAACTATTCCGATGAAGAGCAAAAGATGAAATATCTCACGAGACTTGCCCGTGGAGAAATCATCGGCGCCCTCTGTTTGACAGAACCGAATGCCGGTTCGGATGCGGCTGCCATTGTTAGTACGGCAAAAAAAAATGGTAATGATTACATTATCAATGGTACAAAGGTTTTTATCACTTCTGGCGGTGAAGCGGAGTTATACATAGTATTTGCCAAGACTGATCCATCTGCCGCCGCTAAAGGAATCAGTGCCTTCATTGTTGAGAAGGATAACCTTGGTCTATCTTTTGGCAAAAAAGAAGATAAAATGGGTTATAATGGATCTCCTACCCGGGAAGTAATTTTTCAAGATTGCCGGATCCCACAGGAAAATTTAATCGGTAAAGAGGGTCAAGGATTCAAGATTGTTATGGATTCTCTGGAAGTCGGGCGTATCAGTGTTGCAGCAATTGGATTAGGTTTGGCACAAGCGTCGTTGGATGTTGCTGTAAATTACTTGAAAGAAAGAAAACAATTCGAGCAACAATTATCTAATTTCCAAGGATTACAGTTTATGATTGCTGATATGGCTATGGAAATAGAAGCTTCACGACTTCTTGTTTATGAGGCGGCAACTGCTAAGGATAAGGGATTACCGATTGCCAAGATATCGTCTATGGCTAAATTACATGCCACTGATACTGCCATGAAAGTCAGTACAGATGCGGTGCAACTTTTAGGCGGTTATGGATACATGAAAGAATATGCGGTTGAAAGATATATGCGCCAGGCAAAAATATTCCAGATTGTAGAAGGAACAAACCAGATACAACGCATGATAATCGCAAGAAAAATATTTGAATAGTCTCTCGAAATTCAGGGGGGATTTAATATGAGTGGAATTAAGTTATTTAACAATGTGCCTGAAAGGTTTTTGCCACCGAGAGAGGATTGGCCGGATTATGTTTACGCGCATCCAGAGGTCAATTGGGTTCATTATCGGAACAGCGTGAATGCTGGTTCGGAAATTCTGGATGTAGGAATTGCTAAACATGGTTGGGGTAATAATATTGCCATTTATGATGTCGATAAGGATGAAAGTTGGACGTACAACCGGTTGCAAAAAGAGGTTAACCGCTTAGGCAATGCTCTTAAAAAACTGGGTGTACAGCCAGGCGATCGGGTAATGTGGCGGTTCGGCGAGGTGCCAGAAGCAGCAGTGGCGGAGTTAGCGATCTGGAAAATAGGAGCTATTAATGTTTCCACTGCGCTCCAAGAACGAGCATCAGAAATTGAGTTCATTGCCAACGATACCGAAGCTGTATTAATAATTTGTCAGGCTGATCAAGTGGATCAAATTCAAAAAGCCTTACCTAATCTCAAGACTGTCAAACATGTTATCTCCGTGCCGGAAAGTCAACAGGATAATATGCTCGATTACCGAAAGCTTTTAAGCGAGGCTGGATCCGAATTGGAAGCTTATCCAAACCTTCCAGGTGATGCAGCCTATATTAATTATACAGGGGGGACTACTGGTCACCCTAAGGGTTGTATTCATACACACGCTACGGCGGTGATTATTAGTGATATGAATTGTCGAGTGGTATACGTGCTCACTCCGCAAGACGTAACCTTTTGTGTAGCTCCCATTGGCCATGGTTTTGGCAACAAACAGAAAATCAATTATCCTTTCCGTTTCGGTGCCAGCGCCATATATAAAGAAAGACCGACTCCTAAAGAGATCTGGGAGTTGTTAATAAAATATAAGGTTAGCATTTTTGTAGCGGTACCAACCTTATACCGAATGATGTTGGATAGTTTTGACCCTAGTTTCCGGGGTCAGATCAACTTAAGGCTGTGTGTGTGCTCGGGCGAAATGCTTACAAAGGAACTTATGGATAGATGGAATGAGCAAGTTGGAGTAAAATTGCATAATGGTGTTGGGATGGTCCCTATGGCACACGTCTTTATCCAATCGGTCGTGAATGGGGGGAAGGTGGCGCCTGGCCTTTCAGTCGGCAAACCTTTACCTGGTTACGAGTATAAGTTAATAGACGAAAATGGCTACACGGTGAAAAACGGCGAAATAGGACGCATGGCGGTCAGGGGATTTACAGGAATTGTCTATTGAAATAATCTCCACCCGTATATGCCAGGCAAACAGAAAGAGGATGTCAGAGAAGGCTGGTGTTGGCTTGATGACGCCTATACCCAGGATGAGGATGGATGGCTCTATTTCCACACCCGTCTCGATAATATGATTGTCACAGGTGGTCGTCAGGTTGCTGCGCCTGAAGTCGAAGAAGTCCTCTCTGGTCATCCGGCTGTGAATCAAGTAGCCGTTGTTGGCGTACCAGACCCAGTAAGAACCAACAGTGTCAAAGCTTTTATTGTTGTTAATCCTGGTTATACTCCTTCGGAAGAGTTAATCAAAGAATTGCAGGCGTATGCTAAGGAAAACATGTCAGTATACAAATATCCACGTATTATTGAGTTTATTGATGATTTGCCCCGTGATCAAGTAGGGAAAATTCAAAGACGCGTACTGCGAGAAAAAAGTATTTCTCTTTGAGCAGAAGGCGTATCAACTGCCCTTGAAGCGTTTAACGGAAACGATCCACGACTTGACCGACTATTTCGTTTACCCTAAACGCGGGAAAGACGCAATGGATGAAGGAAGTAAATCAGCAACCGATTATGGCTGCTGATTTATTTTTTTTGTAAACCGTTAGACCAAGGCCAATTTAGAACAATGAAAATAGCGTGACGCAAGCCCCATAAAATGGTATAATAAGTATATTTTTTTAAGTAGGGTGCAATACGTGAGGACTTCAAGTCACCAGGAATTCTGCTGGCGGCTAAGAAACTGGATTTTCTAATGCTGAGCGAGGACGAACGACGGGGATATGACGACTATCTTGCTTACCTTGGACAGGAGTTGGAGATATTGGATACAGCAAGAGAAGAAGGTAGAGCAGAATGAGAACGCTACGACTTTGAGGCTAAAGGAGAACTACCTGTGGATTTCTATGAGGCACTGTCTAAATACTATGATGAAATATTTCCTATAAAGGAGCAACAAAAGAAGTTCTTACAAACCTACATTAATACCTATGGTCAACACTCAATTCTTGACGTCGGATGTGGAACTGGAAGCTATGTCTTAGAAATTGCCAGTTGGGGAATACAGGCAGACGGGGTTGATCTCAGTCGAGCTATGATCGATATTGCTAAGCAAAAAGCTCGCGAAAAAGCGAGTACGGCCAGATTCTACGTGGGAGATATGCAAGATCTTAATACGTCTGTGGAAGCTAGTTATGATGGGATCATTTGTTTAGGAAATACTATAGCACATCTGCCTAGCGAACTAGTTTTGTGTAAAGTTTTGGAAGATTTCCAGCATAAGGCGAAGCAACTTTTAATTCAAGTTGTCAATTATGATCGAATAATTGCCCAAAAAATAATTGAATTATCAGAAATCAAAACTCCGAATTTAGTTTTTTATCGTTACTATACTCATTTGCCAAGTGGTTTGATTGAATTTACCACTAAAATAGATTTATCTTTGAACCAGCAAATTGATTCTTTAGTGAAAACTAAAGACGAACAAAGTACCAGTGGAAAAAGCGTCTTGACTGCTGTCAATACGCTTTTTCCACTGGTAAAAAATGATCTAGAGAAATCCTTATTAATGGAAGGCTGGGAACCAATACATTGGTGGGGCAGCTTCGCGGGCGAAGAATGGCAGGAAGATTCTCCAGCAACGATTGTAGCGGTCCGTGCTAAGAGCTTTTTTCAGCCAAAGCATAGCCTTTGCGATTAAGTGAAATCAGTGCAGCGACTAGAGCAATTCCCATAGCAACAAGCAAAACTGTATGGTAAGCTGACATAAATGCTTGTACTTTCATATTTGCACTAGGATTATTTATGGTACTCAAGAAGGATGCTTGGCGGTTCTCGAACAGAGATACAGATAAGGCTATACCAATAACCATTCCAACGTTTCGAACTAAGGCATTAATCCCACCTGCTACACCAAGTTTTGATGGATGAACTGAACTCATAACACTGCTGTTATTTGGGGAATTAAACAGACCAGCACCTAAACCCATTAAAATTGGTCCTGGGATAATTTGTAGCGTAGTCGATGTGGAAGTTAGTATAGAAAGATAAAAAAGACCTACAGCTGTGACTAAAAGTCCTCCAGTACTTAAGACCGCAGCGCCTATACGGTCAGAAATGTAACCGCTAATAGGAGCCACAATAGCCATTGTTAAGGGAAAAGCTGTCATCAACAAACCAACTTGAGTAGGAGTATATAACAAAATATGTTGCAAGTAAAAAGGCATTAATATAACATTAGAGAACAGAGCTACAAAAGAAAGTAGTCCCGCTAGATTACCGACTAGAAAAGGTTGATTACGAAAGAGTGACAGATCAATAAGGGGATCCTTGACTCGAAATTCTGTATAAAAGAATAACCCTAATAGCAGTATACCAAGGAGCATTCCTAACAAAATAGGGGTGCTTTGCCAGCCCCAAGCTTGACCATAACTGACTGCGAACAAAAGACTGATCAAACCTAGCGTGAAAAGTGTAGCTCCAGTAAAATCAAAGGTTGGTTTTACTTTTGGCGGTGTATCAGCAGGTAAAATTATTTGAGCAGCAATATAACCAAAAATCCCGATTGGTAAGTTGATATAAAAGATGGCTCGCCAACTAGTGAAACCCACTAAAATTCCTCCTACCGCAGGACCGGCTAAGCTACCTAAGGCGACAACTGTCCCAGTGAGACCAAGTGCACGTCCTCGTTCCTTTGGAGGAAAAATGGCAGTTATAATCGCGGCGCTATTGGCCATAATCATCGAGGCCCCTATTGCTTGGAAAATTCGCATAGCTACGAGAAACCAAATATTATAGGCTAGTCCGCAGAGCATAGAACCAAGGGTAAACATGATAAAACCCAGCGAATAAACTCGTTTTCGCCCCAGTAAATCAGCGACACGTCCGAAGATAGGTAAGAGACTGGAAATAGTCAGTAAGTAGGCTGTGACCACCAACTGTATCATCGAAAGGTCGGTCTTCATGTTTTGGGAAATTGTTGGTAGGGCAACATTAACAATGCTACTGTCAAGGGTGGACATGAAGATCCCGACAGAAACAATAGCTAAGATAAACCAACGATAGCGTGGGGAGTTCTGCAGCATTTCTTTTAAGCTCATTATTGTCCTCCACCTCATTTATAGCTTTTTCAAGTAGAGCATAAATCTCTAAAAATATTATCACATAAGCTAATACTTTGCACACTTGCATGATACACAATGTATTGTATAACAATTACGATGAATTATGTAATTCTGATTCTTGATTTTAATTATGAATTATGCATTAATTTATTGGGGGAAAGCAACGATGTGTTTGATTATCTTTGCGTATGATTGTCATCCGCAATATCGCTTGATAGTGGCAGCAAATAGGGATGAGTATTATAACCGACCAACAGAAGAGGCGCATTTCTGGACGTCTTACCCTCGGGTTTTAGCTGGCAGAGATTTAGATATGTTGGGAACTTGGATGGGTATTACGAGAACTGGGCGCTTTGCGGCTTTAACCAACTATCGTGGTTCTTCTACAAAGGTAGTAAATGCTAAATCCCGTGGGGCTTTAGTAAGCAACTTTTTAAGTAATAACGAAGCTCCTAAGGAGTATATGTTAGAGGTTATGAATAATCGAACCCTGTATAACGGTTTTAATCTATTAGTTGGTGATCTATCAAGTCTCGTGTATTTTAACAAACATTCATCTTCAGTAAAGATCCTTAAACCAGGAATATATGGTCTCAGTAATCATTTTCTAAATACTCCTTGGCCAAAAGTACAAAAAAGTAAACAAGCTTTGGCGGATTGCCTTGAAAATCGAACATTTGTGAAACCTCAAGCTTTGCTTGAAATTTTAGCAGATACGGAACAGGCTCGGGTTAAGGAGCTTCCAAATACAGGATTGAGTCAAGAGCGAGAGAGAATGTTATCCTCTATATTTATTCAAGGGACTGATTATGGAACAAGGTCTTCCACCGTTCTTTTGATAGATCGTAGGAATCATGTGATTTTTAAGGAAAAAAGCTTTATTAGGGGGCAGACACATTGTGCAGAAGTAAACTATGAGTTTGACCTTAGTTAATTACCTGAACCAAATAGGGAACTCGTTTAACTAAAGTTGAACATCGAGACTTCGGTGACGAAAGCCCCTGGTGACGTTAATGTCCTGTGGAAACTAATTTCGAAGCCGCATATCCCAAGAGGAATACTTCGCAGCGAAGGCGGAGTCTCATTGAAAAATCTTTTCTTACTAGAAATAAGTAAGTCCTGAAGGAATATTTCAAACAGATGTAGAATTACTCAAAAGCTTGGGTAGTCACTAATCAAACGAAATTTTAAGGGGCAGAACGAGATGCTTCAACTTACCGATGAATTTGTGTCAAGATTTGAGCAAGAAGGCTACGGCTGCATAGCCTCTTTTTGTTGCATCGATGGCGTAAACTGGCAAACGCATCTTTTTGCTTATTTACCCAATTTAGAAATAAAGTTTACTCAGAAGAAACTTGAGTTAGATCTAAAACTCAC
Organism: Desulfitobacteriaceae bacterium; assembly: GCA_049302575.1. Classification (GTDB taxonomy): domain Bacteria; phylum Bacillota; class Desulfitobacteriia; order Desulfitobacteriales; family Desulfitobacteriaceae; genus JBAQMG01. The sequence goes on from JBAQMG010000117.1 coordinate 19,686, forward strand.
TATAAAATCTAAAGACAATAATTATCCGCTGGTATTGTTAAGCGCATCCGTAACGAACAATTCAGCAGAGCTGCTCTGCTTAGATGTTTATTTGAATCCCTTGAAGGAGAGTGAAGGTATGGCTATTGAGGGTTTAACCGTACAAACTACTCTAGGTCTGCATTTTTTCAAAGAAGATTTCTCCTATTATAGTACGTTAGAAGTACCCTGGTATAGTCAGGTTGAAAGTTGGGAGATTTATTTACTAGCCTTAAATATGGCGGAAGATAGGAAACGATTAAATTCCGGGGGTAACTAATGCATAAATTATTAATTTTTATTTTAGTAATATGTTCTTTACTGAATGGACAAATAATACAAGCACAGACTAATAACCTTAGTCCATCTTCTGCTGGTCCGCAAGTTATGGGAGCGTCCGCTGTTTTAATGGATCTTGAATCTGGACAGGTACTCTATCAACGCAATCCCAATGATCATTTAGCTATTGCTAGCATAACAAAAATTATGACAGCTATAGTAGCGATTGAAAAAGGGAATTTAGATTCTACGGTTACTATTGGTCCTGAAGTACTTGATCGCAAAAAAGTCTACGGGACTCTTATTTTTTTGTCACAAGGCGAAAAATTTACTTTGCGCGAGTTATTATCTGCTCTTTTGATGGATTCGGCCAATGATGCTGCTGTTGCTATTGCCAATAGTATTGGGGGCAATGAAGATACTTTTGTCCAAATGATGAACCAACAGGCTAAAGACCTTGGGCTAAAGGATACACATTTTACTAACCCTCACGGTTTATCGGAAATTGGGCACTATAGTAGTGCTCATGACATGGCTATTATTGCTCGCTACGGTTTACAAAAACCTGAATTAGCAGAGATTGTGAAAACAAAAGTTTTGGATTTTCCTCGAGCTAAACAGGGCGTACTTCCAAACCGCTTGCAAAACCATAATAAACTTTTATGGCAATATGATGGCGCAGATGGAGTGAAAACTGGCTATACTGATCTTGCGGGAAACACAATTGTGGCTTCGGCTACACGTAATGGCAGACAATTGATTGTTGTTATCCTAAAAGGAACATCGGTTACAACTATCTATAAAGATGCTAGTAATTTATTGGATTATGGTTTTGGTCAATTTCACAATAAACTTTTAGCTTCTAAAAGTCAGGTGTTGAGTTCAGTAAATCTTGAGAACGGTCAAATCTTAAAGTTAAGTCCAGCACAAGATATCTATGGAACGTTAGCAAATGATCAAAAAGACCTAGATTTCCAATTGAAAGCAGTACCACAAAATATTAAGTTACCAGTTAAAGTCGGCGATGCACTTGGTAGAGTAGATGTAGTTATCCAAGGGAAGATTGTTCAAACTAGATCATTGGTAGCACAGAATGCGCTTTCGCTCCCTTTAGAGAAATCGAAACCTAACTATATTGGGTATTTCCTTTCTGGAGGAGTTCTGGCGCTAGGTCTACTCATGACTCCACGGATACGACGTCGCAGACGTCGGCGCGTACTCCGAAGCATGCAATACCGTGGAAAATTCTAAGCTAGTCAGCTAAATTACTTTTAACATATTTCAGTAGCTGTCTATACGCTTTTTGGAAGATAGCTTTTTGTTACTGAAACTAACCCTTTTGATTTTAAACCGTTCGATCCATATTTTTGTATGGGTGAATTTATCGATATGGAATTATTTGAGGAGGAGAAACATGGTTGACATTGCGAAGTTAGCTAGAATTTGTACTGCGAAAAAATACCATAAGGACGAAATAATTTTTTGCCAAGGCGATGATGGTCACGAGATGTATATTATTTTGGCAGGCTGTGTAAGTGTTGAAATTAATTCTGAGGAAGGGCTACTCATTCAAATATCCCAACTTAAAAGTGGGGATTTTTTTGGAGAGATGTCGCTTTTAGAAGATGAATCTCGGAGTGCTACCATAAAAGCCCTTGAGTATACTGTTTTATTAGTTATCACCATGGCCAATTTTGAAAATGTTATCCAAGATGAACCGATGTTTGCTTATGGAATTATGAAAGTATTAAGTCAGCGTATTCGTCGTCAAAATATAGAAATCTCCGCACCTGAAACAATTCAAGCTAGTACTGTTGCTAGTGAAACTACGGTTATGCCTATACATGTACCTGTTAAAACAGCTGTTTCGACGGTCTGGTTATTTCCGGCAGAGCATAAGAAGTTCCAAATTACAGAAGCTGGAACCCCAGGGGATTTTTTGCTTGACAAGAAAGTACTCTGCCCTGTATGCAATACTTTTATTGATGTAAAACTAGTTCGGACTTCAAAGTTAGCTTTACAAAAAGTTGATCCTGATTTCCGACAACACATTGTTAATTTTGAACCGCTGTGGTATAGTATTCAGGTTTGTTCCCATTGTTTTTATGCAAATTTAGCGGAGGACTTTGCTAAGGTTAATGATCGAAGTAAGAAAATTATCTTGGAAGATTATGCCAGATTAAAAGCCGAGGTTGTAACAGGGTTTTCAACACCACGGAATATAGATGAAGTCTTTACAGCCTATTATATAGCCATTCATTGGTTAAAAAGAGCACTGATTGATAAGCTGAAAGAAGGTAAGTTGTGGTTGCGTCTAGCTTGGCTATATGAGGATGTTGGTGACCAAGCACTGTCCTTGATGGCTTCAGAAAAGGCCTTGGTAGCCTATAAGGATGTTTTTCATAACAGCAGACGACAAACTACAGTGGAACAAGATCAACGTTTAAGTATGCTTTTGGGAGAGCTTTGCATGAGAAATAACTTACGGAACGAGGCACGCAAATATTTTCATGATACTATTGTTTTTAAAGGTGGCAATAGAACGTTAAATGAAAAAGCCCAAGACCGAATGCGGGAGATTCATGTAGAGTAAGTTTAAGTTTGAATTATCGTAATGGAGGAATTTATTATGCCAATTAAGATTCCAGAGCATTTACCAGCAATGCAGATCTTAAACAAGGAAAATATTTTTGTGATGGGTGAAGAAAGTGCCTATCATCAAGATATTCGGCCTCTAAAAATAGCTATTTTGAACTTAATGCCAACCAAAGAAGCAACCGAAACCCAAATTTTACGACTTTTAGGTAATTCTCCCTTACAAGTGGAAATCACTCTTCTGAATCCAGAAACCCACTGGTCAAAAAATACTTCTCAAGAGCACCTCGACTCCTTTTATAAAGGATTTTCGGAGATAGAAAATCAAAAATTTGATGGCATGATTATAACTGGTGCCCCCGTAGAACATTTGAATTTTGAGGAAGTAACCTATTGGGAAGAATTAAAGAAAATTATGGATTGGAAATTAACTCATGTAACTTCAACTCTCCATATCTGCTGGGGAGCACAAGCTGCCCTGTACCACCATTATGGGATCGACAAATATCCACTGAAATCTAAAATGTTCGGAGTTTTTGCCCACAATATTAATAAAGAATACGCCAATTGTTCTACCCTTTTACGTGGATTTGATGACGAATTTTATGCCCCCCATTCCCGACACACCGAAATACGTAGTGAAGATATCTTCAAGGTTCCTGATCTCCAAATTCTGTCTTTCTCACCTGAAGCGGGTGTATATATTGCTGCCACTAGGGATAGTCGACAAATATTTGTTACAGGACATTCTGAGTATGATGTCGGAACTTTAGGTACAGAATACGAACGCGACTTATCCCAAGGGGTACCTGTTGAAATTCCTAAAAACTACTTCCCAGACAATGATCCGCTGAAAATACCTATTCAAAGATGGAGATCACATGCTAGTTTATTATTTTCCAATTGGTTGAATTATTATGTTTATCAACAAACGCCCTATGTCTTAGACAATGATTAGTTTTTACTGTGACATTTGAAGCACCTGTTATCGTCACTAGTTTAACAGCACCTTGATATTGCTCTAATTTACTTTTTAAATCTATAAGGTCAATTCTTCCTGATCCATCAATTTCTACGAAGTCTACTTGGTATTTATTTCTCCAGGGTAGGTCATTGGAATGATGTTCCATAGTAGTTGTAAGTACGACACCATTTCTAATCTCATCAAGTAACCGATAAGGGAGTTTATTGATAGCTGCAGTCGTATTATTCACAAAAATAACGGTATCCTTGACGGGATCTGCTTTAACAAAACTTGCTACAATCGATCTGGCGTTTTCATAAATTTTTGACGAAAGACGAGATTTATAACCAATACCACGGTGTATAGAAGAATAATTCGGGGAAAGTTATTTATCTCCTCAATAACAGAGACAAAGGGTGGTGTAGTTGCCGCATTATCAAAATTAATGGATCTGACTTGCTTGCCGTTGAATAAAGGTATCAAACTATCTACACCAGTGACAAGATGTCTATAACTTGTCTTAAATGGACTGAATAACATCGTATTACCTCCACTAGGAACTTTCGTCACCGAAGTCTCAATGTTCAACTTTAGTTAAACGAGTTCACTTAACAAGTTCAGCAAAATTACGACCGAATTCATGGCAATCATTTAGAGCATCTTCGTCTGGGTTCCATAGAACTTTTATTCCCTCAGCGATGATCTCAAAGCCACCTTTTTCCAAATCCTGAGCAATTAGTTTGGTATTTTCACCGCTCCAACCATAGCTGCCGAAAGCAGCGGCCTTTTTGTTTTTAAACCCTAATCCTTTGATCATTTCTAAAGTCCCAGCAACGGAATAGAGTATCCCTTTATTAATAGTTGAAGAACCAACTAAAATAGCTTTGGATTTGAATACTTCTGTGATAGAGTCATTTTTATCCGAGCGGGAGGTGCTAAAAAGTTTAATCGTTACATCTTTATCTACTGAACTAATTCCGGCGGCGATAGCCTCTGCCATCAGTTTAGTATTGTTCCACATTGTATCATAAAGTAGGGTGATTTGATTTTCTTGGTAATTATTGGCCCATTCCAGATATTTATGAACGATTTGGAGCGGGTTATCGCGCCAGATAATACCGTGACTTGGACAAATCATCGAGACAGGCAGGTTAAGCTTCAGGATCTCATTAATTTTCATTTCGACTAATTTACTGAAGGGGGTTAATATATTGGCATAATATTTAATAGCTTCTTGAAATAGTTCAGCTTGATCCACTAAATCGTTAAACATAAACTCTGAGGCATAATGCTGTCCAAAAGCGTCATTGCTAAACAGAATATTGTCTTCAGTTAAATAAGTGAACATAGAGTCTGGCCAATGGAGCATTTTTGCTTCTACAAAAATCAACTCTTTAGAACCCAGACTTAGTTTATCTCCTGTTTTGACTTCGACAAAATTCCAAGCTTGATGATAGTGACCTTTCAGGGATTTGATGGCGTTGGCAGTACAGTAAATGGGTGTATTGGGGATTTCCTTCATTAATTCGGGAAGGGATCCACTGTGATCACTTTCAGCATGATTGGCAATGATGTAATCAATTTTATTGAGGTCAATTTCCTTCTTGAGATTGGTAATGAATTCCTTTGAGAAAGGAGCCCACACAGTATCAATGAGCGCGATTTTTTCATCTTTTACAAGATACGAGTTATAGCTAGAACCTCGATGTGTTGAATATTCCTCTCCATGAAATGATCTTAGTTCCCAGTCGATTTTACCTACCCAATTTACACTTTTATTGATCTGAATACTCATAACTTAACCTCACCTTCTATTTAATATCTGAATTGGATAATTTACTGTCGTTTAAATCGGAATACTAGCTAATTTAAAGCAATTATAACCATTTGCAACTATTTAAAATGGTCATCTCCTGTAGATGACTTTAGTTAACATTATAAGCTTTAATTAAGTCAATGTCACACATGATGATCACCATTTTTTAAGAAAAATATACAATACTATAAAAATAAGGGTTAAAATAATAATAATTAAACAAATACCAAGTTGTAGAATGTGTAAATCAAAGTGAATCACGTTTCTATGATCAAGATACTTTCACAACTTATTTTGAGAATTTGGTTTATAAAAAGTCATAATCTTAATTTAGAGAGGTAAGGAAATGTTCAAGCAGAAACTCAAAATTAGAAATCTTATCCAGCTTGTTTTTACCCTGATAGTCCTATATATTGGAGTAACATTCGTGCTTTTTGTCACTCCCTTAAAAAATGGCCTGGATCCTAAGGTTACCCGTCCGGCAGGGGTAGAGGCTTTTTTGCCTATTGATGCTTTAATCGGATTAAAAGTATGGTTAACAACAGGGATTTTTGACTGGATTCATCCTGCCGGGTTGGTCATCTTCTTGGCAGCGCTGGTAATTTCCATCTTCTTTAAAAGGGCTTTTTGCTCTTGGATTTGCCCTCTTGGTACGTTAGCCGAGGGATTAGCTAAAGTTGGCAAGAAATTAATGGGACGTAATTTGATAGTCCCTAGATGGCTAGATTATCTGCTCCGCACACTAAAGTATTTGCTGCTCTCACTATTTTTGGTATTTATTCTCGGTGGAATGAGTAGCTCACAAGCCTTGGTGTTTCTGCAAAGCGATTATAATATGATCACTGATGTGAAAATGTTGCGCTTTTTTCAGAACCTTTCTGGTACAGGTATTATTGTTGTAACTGGTTTGCTTATTTTCTCTATTTTAGTTGAAAATTTCTGGTGTCGCTATTTATGCCCATATGGCGCTCTTTTGGGCGTTATAAGTATTGTTAGTCCGTGGAAGATTACGCGTAATCAAGCTTCTTGTAGTTCTTGTGGGCTTTGTAACAAAGCTTGTTCCAACCTGATCGAGATTAATCGCGCTAAAAAGATATGGTCACCAGAATGTACAGGCTGTTTAGATTGTGTAGTTGTTTGTCCTGTTCCAGGCACCTTAGAGTTTAAGGTGCCTATCCAAGAACGGGCGATTTCTCCGAGATTTATGGCTCTGACGGTTATAGCGCTCTGGCTGGTGTTTATAGTAGCAGCTAAAGCTACAGGTCATTGGGAAACAAGTATAACGACGCAAATGTACAAGGTGCTTATACCGATGGCAGATAGGATTGGTCTTTGAACTTTATTGGGAATTTTGATGAATTGATTAGTAAAATTTACACAATAAGTGGTATTATATAAAAGTAGGATTTTTGTTCTTGGTAGGGGGGTATAGATGAACTCGGTATTGATAGTGGATGACTCTGGATTTTTGCGTGTGATGTTGAAGCAAATGTTAACTGAAAATGGCTATGAAGTCATAGGTGAGGCAGTAAATGGCAGGGATGCTATCGATAAATATCAGAAATTAACTCCAAAGCTTGTAACAATGGATATTACTATGCCGGAAATGAGCGGTATTGAGGCCGTTGTCGAAATAATGAAAATTGATAAGCATGCTAAAATTATTATGGTTACTGCTATTGGTCAGTTAGCTGCAGTATTAGCCTCTATTAAGGCTGGGGCAAAAGACTTTATCTTAAAACCTTATGAGGAAGAGAAGGTCATTGCTGTCTTGGGGAGGATTTGTCAAGAAATTAGTTAATGGTATACTAAACTAAGTTTAAAGTACGATGAGGAGGATACAACAGAATGACCGATCATTTAGTCTATCAAGGAACTGCGGATTATATAGTTTCGAGTGATCTTCGGAACAGTGTTAATATCTCAGTTGCCTTAAAAAGACCGCTCTTAATCAAGGGAGAACCAGGCACAGGTAAAACAGTATTAGCAGAAAGCATTGCTCGTTCTCTTGGTATGAGCTTAATCATTTGGAATATTAAATCGACCACTAAAGCACAGGATGGTCTTTATGTCTATGATACTGTCCAGCGTCTCTATGACAGTCAATTCGGTGAACAGAATGTGTCAAACATTAAACAATATATTAAGTTGGGTAAACTAGGAGAGGCCTTTGAATCCACTGAGCGGGTTGTACTTTTAATTGATGAAATTGATAAGGCCGACTTGGAGTTTCCCAATGATTTACTTTGGGAATTGGACGTCATGAACTTTTATATACCAGAGACAGGGGAAACGATTACAACTAAACATAGGCCGGTTGTTATTATAACCAGCAATGCAGAAAAAGAGCTGCCAGATGCTTTCTTGCGGCGGTGTGTTTTTCACTATATTGATTTTCCCGACAAAAAGATGATGGAAGATATTGTTCATGTCCATTTTCCTGAGTTGGAGGAGAGGTTACTTGCGGAAGCTTTGAAATCGTTCTATTGGTTGCGGAGTATCTCAGGGTTACAGAAAAAGCCGAGTACCAGCGAACTGCTGGATTGGATTCAGGCTTTAACTATCGGTGGTATCGAACCTGATAAAATTTCCAAGGAGATACCTTTCTTGGGGGCTTTGTTAAAAAAGAATCAGGATTTCGATTTGACCTTAAAGCAATTACATTCGCGCGGGACAGAAAACCAGTCTCGAGCGAACCATCGTGGCTGGTAGGATAAAATATGTTTACAAACTTTTTTTATCAATTACGTCGTGAGGGTGTTCCAGTTTCGATCACGGAATGGATGACGTTGATGGAAGCACTAAATGCAGGATTAGCTGAAGCAAGCCTATCAGGGTTTTACTATCTTGCTAGAGCTGTCTTAGTTAAAAGCGAAAGTCACTTTGACCAATATGATCTTGCCTTTCAACGGTATTTTCAAGGGATCGAGACTCCTGAAGGCTTACTGAATCAGGTTGCACAATGGATGGAAAATCCGTTGCCTGAGAGAATGTTTTCAGAAGAAGAACGAAACGAGCTCTTAAAAAAATTAGGCTTGCCAGATTGGGACAGCTTAAAAGCAGGCTTAGAAGAACGTCTGCGTACCCAAGATGGACCTCATCATGGTGGGAAGAATTGGATCGGCACGGGCGGGACTTCGGCCTATGGTCACTCAGGTTTTCATCCTGGGGGAATGCGGATTGATGGACGGTCCCACGGTAAATCAGCGGTCAAAGTGGCAGCAGAGCGAAACTATCGGGATTATCGTAGTGATGAAACTTTGGGAGTACGTCAGTTTGAAGTTGCTCTACGTCGTTTGCGACAGTTTAGTTCACGTCTTGATGGGCTTAAAGATCAACTTGATTTGGAAGAAACCATTGATGAAACCTGTAAGAATGCTGGTCAATTAAAGCTTGTCTGGACAAGACCGCGAAAAAATTCGGTCAAGGTTCTTGTGCTAATGGATGTTGGTGGTTCGATGACTCCTTATGCCCAAATCTGCAGTCAGTTGTTCTCAGCGGTTCATAAATCTTCACATTTCAAAGATTTAAGATTTTATTACTTTCATAATTGCCTGTATGATCTCCTGTACTTGGATGCTTCTTGCAATCCTAGTCGAGCTGTTAACACCGAGGATATTATGCGTTCACTCAATTTAGATTACAAGGTAGTTATTATCGGGGATGCATCGATGGCTCTTAGCGAACTCGTGATGAAAGATGGTCATATATTCTGGGGCTATGAAAATGAGGAGCCGGGAATTTCTTGGTTGATGCGTTTAGCAAAGAAGTTTCCGTATAATGTTTGGCTCAATCCAATCCCGGAAAAACATTGGGAGCGAGTACATGGTTACCAAACTATAAAAATGGTGCGCGATGTTTTCCCGATGTATGAATTAACCTTAGAAGGTCTTGATATAGCAATAAAGAAATTAATGGTGCGTAAGTAGGAGAAGGAACCCAACTGGGTTCCTTCTTTGGGGTTAAAAAGAATGGTTTAACCCCTGAAAAAAAGAATGATTTAGAAAGTTAATTGGTAAATTTTTAGGTAAAGCTAGTCTAAGTATAATTAGAGAAATCCGCAAAAATGAGAATAATGTAGAACTGTTGGCTTGCGTGACCTGCTTAGATTATTACGGTATCAAAGATAGGATCGAGGTTGGTAAGATTTCCAGCATGCCTGAGATAATCGCTGCTATGCATGAAAGCGATAGAGTGGTTCATCTCTAAAACAACCTAAATTAGGGTGTTGTGACGTGAGTTTGACAGAAACCTTTGGCATGTTTATAATTATGCAGACGGATAAATATATGTTTTCTTTTATGTTACATTAAATACAGGGGTGTCGCCAAGCGGTAAGGCACCAGACTCTGACTCTGGCATTCGTTGGTTCGAATCCATCCACCCCTGCCAATTATATTTTCACAAATCAATTTAAAGGAAAAATCGACAATATTAAGAACGGCTCTGTTTAAACAGAAGTTTTAGTTGATTTTAATGAAACAATAGGTTGAATCTGGATGAGGCAACCGTTAAATTAATTGGGATTGAGTAATTGTTTGCCAATACTCCGCTAATTTTGAGGGCGAATTCGCTGCTCTTATTTGACCATCGATAAGTAGAGCGGCGCGCTGAGTCAAGTTTTCAAGATCGCTAAAATCATGACTGACTAGAACAGCAGTGGTTTTGGCGGTCTTAAATACTTTAGAGAGGTCTGTTAGGAGAGCTGCTTTGGTTGGAGCATCTAAAGCGGAAAAGGGTTCATCAAGGAAAAGTACATCAGGCTCTAAAATGAAGGCACGAGCTAAATTGACCCGTTGGCTTTCTCCGCCGGAGAGGGTACGTGCTTGTTGTTTTTGAAGATGTAGAATACCAAACCGATCGAGCCAGGTTTCTACTTTAGGCCGAATCTCTTTTTTATGAAAGCCGCGGATTTTAAGCCCGATGGCGACATTGTCGTAGACATTAGTATTGAGTAGTAAAGATTCTTGAAAGACGAGCGCAATTTTACGACGTATTTCTAAAGGGATTCGGCTACCAGACACTGAATTTCCACGAAACCATAGTTGGCCGCTGGTCGGAGCTTCTAAAAAAGCCAGGATCTTGAGCAGACTACTTTTGCCTGAACCGTTAGGACCGACTAGCCCGACACATTCTCCAGGTGTGAGTTGAAAGTTAATCTCCTTTAAAATGGTTTTGTCACCCTTTTTCCAAGTGAGATTGGTGGCTTTAAGGATGATGTTCAAGCGCTTTAACCCCCTTGGTTTTTTTGCTGAAGTAGGGTAAGCCAGAGAGTTGCTAAATAGGCCAGCAACGATAAAATAATACTCAAGGCAATGGCTACATCAAAATTTCCTTTGGATACTTCTAAAACAGTTGCTGTTGTTAAAACTCTGGTTTGCCCTTTGATATTTCCGCCAACCATCATCGAGGCTCCTACTTCAGAAACCACGGCGCCGAAGCCTGCAATAATGGCGGCAAGTATGGCAAAGCGCACTTCTTTTAGTAATATCCAAAGAAATTGGAGCTTAGTTGTCCCTAAGGCACGTATCAAGAGGCGTAATTTAGGGTCAGTTTGTTGGATTGCGGCACCTGTGAGGCCGATGATAATGGGCAGGGCAATCACAGCTTGAGCTAATATGATGGCTTCGGGGGTATACATAATGTTTAATCTGCCTAAGGGTCCGGCCCGCCACAGGAAAATCGAGACCCAAAGACCGACAACGACAGGTGGAAGACCCATGCCTGTGTTTACTAGGCTGAAGATGAATCGGCGGCCGGGGAATTGTTTCAATGCCAAAAGGGTTCCCAAAGGAACCCCGATGATAAGACTAAGTAAGGTTGCAGTGCAGGAGACTCGTAAGCTTAATAAAGTTATCTCAAGGACTTCTGGATCACCCTGCAAAAGCAGTTGAAGCGATTTTAAAAGTCCTTGCCAGATTAAATCCATGCAGTTACTCCTATTATAAATCTTTTAAAAATAAAGAATTATTTGCCTAAATCCTCTTGCTTTTTACCTGCATCGGGAAAGAATAAAGCTTGACCAAACTTGACTTTACCAAAATTGCCAATGAGTTGTTGCGTAACAGGACTAAGCATAAAATCATCAAAGGCTTTAGCACCTTCGCTATTTACCTTGGGGAACTTCTCAGGGTTGATTTGCATGACATGATAGATATTTAGCAAAGACGCATCTCCTTCAACGAGTATGTCTAGCTGAAGTGATTTTTTGGTTGCAAGGTAAGTTGCCCGATCAGTCAAGATGTACCCGCTTTTTTCGGAAGCTATTTTGAGAGTTTGTCCCATTCCAGTACCGCTTTCTTGATACCAAGTTCCGCTTGGCGTAATACTGGCAGTCTTCCAGAGGGATTTTTCCATGGTGTCGGTACCAGATTTATCTCCTCTAGAGATGAAGATGGATTTGCTGTCTGCAATAGCTTTAAGGGCTTGGACGGGGCTTTTAAGTCCTTTAATTTTAGCAGGATCTGCTGTAGGTCCAATTATTATGAAATCGTTATGCATAACAAGGTTATAATTAATGCCAATTTTATTATCAACTAATTTCTTTTCCGAAGCAGGGGCATGTACTAGAAGAACATCAGCTTCACCTTTTTCGCCCATTGCCAGAGCAGCACCAGTTCCTACAGCGATAGTTTGTATTTTATAGCCAGTTTGTTTTTCGAACTCAGGTACTAAAACTTCCAGCAACCCACTATCTTGAGTGCTGGTGGTAGTGGCTAAAATGATGCTAGGGTTTTGGGGTTGAGGAATTTGGGCGGTTTGAGCAGGAGCAGGTGTTAGAGAAGTAGTGCTACCACACCCTGTGAGAATGAGAAGATTAGCCATAATAATTAAATAGATACCGATTAACTTTGTTTGTTTTTTCATAACTAAACACTCCTTAATATTAATAAACTAATAATTTAGGGTAATGAATTATATTATCATGCTACTATGATCATGTTAACTATTGAACAGAACTTGTCCAGTTAGGGTAGTATCGTACCCAGCCTCACTGTTGATTGCTAGATGAAACGGTGCTGAGGTTAAAATGGACATCAAGTGTTGCCATTTTGCGGTTAGGGTGGTCTCCTGTAAACAGACGATATCATATCTTTCGTGAAATAATGGTATAAAACCGAGGTTAAGACGATGGGCGGCTGCTTGAACGCCAATTCCAGCGTCTGCTTTTCCCGTGGCTACGGCACAAGCTACTCCAAAATGGGTAGTTTCCTCAAGTTCATAACCTCTAATCATAGCTGGGGAAATTCCTGCTTGTTGCAAATAACCATCGATTCGAAGTCGGGTTCCCGATCCTTTTTGTCTATTAATAAAACGTAACCCTTTTTGGACAATATCTTGCCAAGCCTGTAAATCATAAGGATTTCCCTGCGGTACGATCCACCCTTGGACGCGTTGTACTAAATTAACAATTGTAACTGCTTCCGTTGGGAGTACATATTGCACGAAGGGAAGATTATAATCCTCGGTTTTAGCATCCCAAAGATGAATACCGGCGATTTCACTTTTACGCTTATAGAGGTTGATCAAGCCCTCCATACTACCAGTATAGTGTGGTATAAATTCAACGGGTACTGTAGAATGTCTTAGAAATTCTTGAAGTAGTTCAATAATTGGTTCATTACTACCTGAAAAATGGAGTTTTTCTATAAGTGAATCTGGTTTGCTCTCTTCGATGGACAGGAAAGATGTTTTGAGGTTTAAGGTGTCATTGGGAATCTGGGGTAGTATGGCTGTTCCTTGGAGATAGGCATTTAGGAAGGCAGGATCAATCCGAAGTTGACGACCGATGCGCTGAGCAGGGATTTGTCCACGTTTAATTAATTCATAAAGGGTATATTTAGATATTTTGAGAATCCGAGCGGCTTCTTCTGGTGTTAGGGGTGTTAGAGGTTGATTATCTGACATTTTTAGTTAACCGCCTTTCATTTAAAGTAAACTTGGCTGGCTCCAAGTCTTAACGAAGGCACCGCAAAAGTCAGATTCTTCAATAATACCTAGTCAAAATTTTAAGATAGATAGGTATAAATGTCAAGCGAAATAGTGATGACTAGTTTGGTCTTCTTTGGTATAGTTTAATTGAGACTGTCTTAGTTAGTCGAGTTTTAGTGTTTAATCGTCAATCCCTCTATACTTTTCCAAAACAGCCCGAATAGTAAACCATTCAATATCCTCAGTAAGGAGTTCTTTAATCGGACGTAGTTTTTCCTTGCCGGCCTGACGGATAGCTTCCAAAATAAGCTGTTCTTGTTCATCTGGTATAAAGTCATCCCAAGGAACAGCATGTCCTTCTAAATTGCAGCGTACGAGGTGTTCTTGCGCGGTGATTGAAGTGATTTTCCTGAGCTTAGCAATCTCGGTTAAGGAGCATCCTTCAAGATAAAGTTGATAGGTTACGAGATGACTCGGAATTTTATCTGGCACAGGTTTTTCTGGTTTTAGAGGTTTTTTTGGTTTTGTTATAAATACATTACTTTCATATCCACCTTGATCTGAATTCTCCTCCAGGAAACGTCTTATTTCCGCTAAAAAGAGATCCCCGTATTTCTCTAACTTTTTCTCCCCAACCCCACTGATTCGTAGCATAGCAGATCTATCAGCAGGGCAAACCTGAGCCATTTCCCGTAAAGTACTATCGGCGAAAATCATGTAGGGGGGCAGGTTTTCCTGGAGGGCAGTTTCCCTGCGGAGGGCACGTAATCTATCAAAGAGGCTTATAACTTCCACTTCGTCACGAGTAGGCTTTGGAGTGACTTTTTGGGAAACGTTGGCTTCGCCTTTCAGAACAAGTCCTGCTTTAGGCTGGAGCTTTACCACAGGGTATTCTCCATCAGATAAGCGTAGATAATCCTCAGCCACCAAATAGTTGATGCGATCCTTAATCTCTTGGAGCGAACCTTCGTGCATAATCCCGTGCGTGGAGAGTTCATCAAATCGGAGTTCTAGGATCTTTTTATTGCGAGAGCCTTTTAAAACATCGGCAACCATGCTAATTCCAAAGCGTTCACGCATTCGATAAATACACGAAAATATTTTTTGTGCTTCAATGGTTATATCAACTATTTCACGCTCGTCCTTGCAATTACTGCAGTTTCCACATTCTGTTTGAACGTTTTCTTCTCCAAAATACTCCAAAATAGTCTTGCGCAAACAGCGAGGTGTATGACAGTAATCAACCATTCCCTTAAGCTTCCTGAGTTCGTTGTTTTTTCGCTCGGGCTGAAGTATTGTCTGTTCAATGAGGTGTCTTTGTAACACTACATCTTGAGGGGAAAATAACAAAAGGCACTCCCCGGGTTCTCCATCGCGCCCAGCACGCCCAGCCTCCTGATAATAGGCTTCCATGTTTTTAGGCATATTGTAATGAATGACATAGCGGACATTAGATTTGTCTATTCCCATTCCGAAGGCATTGGTGGCGACCATGATGGGTGTTTCATCAAAAAGGAAATTTTCTTGGCTTCTTTGACGTTCCACGTTATTCATTCCCGCATGATATTTTCCCACTTTTAGGCCCTTGCAGGCTAAGAACTTATGAAGGTTGTCGACCTCCTTGCGAGTTGCA
This sequence comes from Desulfitobacteriaceae bacterium, assembly GCA_049302575.1. GTDB lineage: Bacteria > Bacillota > Desulfitobacteriia > Desulfitobacteriales > Desulfitobacteriaceae > JBAQMG01. The sequence continues at coordinate 34,923 of JBAQMG010000117.1, forward strand.
GCATAAATAATTCCAGATTGGTTAGCAGGCGATTGCGCATACTCTAGAACGAAGGATTTCTTGTTTTCTCCCCGGAGCGTAGTAAACGTAAGGTTCGGGCGGTCAAAGCCAGTCACAAAAACATTCGGTTGATTTAAGCCTAACAAGCGGACAATATCTGCTTGGACTCCCTCGGTAGCCGTCGCGGTGAAAGCACCAATCAGCGGCGTTTTTGGCAAAGCTTTGAGAAAAGGCCCAAGCTGTAGGTAACTCGGCCGAAAATCATGTCCCCACTGAGAGACGCAGTGGGCTTCATCAATTGCTAAAAAGGAAATTTGAAGAGATTCCAAAAGCTCGCGGAAACCTTCTGACTCCAAACGTTCTGGGGCAACGTACAAGAGTTTGAATTCTCCATGCCTAGTTCGTTCAAGTCTGGACCAGACTTCTTTTGGGGATAGGGAACTATTGATAAAGGTCGTCGGGACTCCATATTGCTGCAGAGCATCAACCTGATCCTTCATCAGAGAAATCAACGGTGAAATGACCAGCGTCGTGCCTTCAAACAATAGAGCCGGAATTTGGTAAGCTAAGGATTTTCCAGCCCCAGTCGGCATGATCGCTAAGGTATCCGTTCCCCGGAGTAAACTTTCAATCACTTTATGTTGACCATCGCGGAATTGAGAAAAACCGAAATACTTTTGCAGCGTCTCTAGGGCTTTTTCCATCATTAAACGAACATCTCCTTAAGTTAAGGCAACCGATCTATTTATTCTATATATCAATGTATCTCTATGTCTCTATGTCTCTATGTCTCAAACATAAATATTCCACAGCTTATAGTTTCTTCATTACGTTATTCTTTTCCTTTAGCAGTTTGGTTGAATTAAGCCTTTTTGCCTAGTTTTTAGTTAGTTTTAGTTTGATATACTTCAGCCTGCAATTGCTTTTGAACATGTTGCTTCTGACCACAATCCACCCTAGAGCAGAACCAAGACCGATCCCTAAATCAAAAGCGGAAAAAAAAGTATCGTTAGCTGCCCCACGCCTGTCCGTAAGAAACAGTCCGAAAGCCGAACCAACGGCCATTGCAATATCGCCAGCCAAACCCGTGGATCAACCGGAAAATCATTAGTAGTAACACCGTTGGCATCCAGTTATAGGCTAAAACTGAAACGAAAAAAATGACTATCAATTGGTCTATTCCTATCTGATCCTCCTTGTGTCTTGCCCAGCATAAGATCCTCCTTAATACTTCTAAGTAATACGTTGCTAGAAACGAAATCAACTTCTCAACAATGCAATTAAGCAATAATGTCTAGATTGGGACGCTTTAACCATCTTAAGAAGAAGCATAGCATAATAAGGCATAAATTTCTATTCTTGCGCATTATCTCATGGAGTCTTAAAATCTTATGTTTTAGACGTCGAGCGGAGTTTGAAGGATACCTTATACTGACCGCTGTCATCGGTGACGATTTGTCGATCAGCAACTTCGTTTAATATTTTTCTCGTGACACCCCCTAAAAAATCAGAGGGAAGCGTATTTAATTATGACAAGCAAGAAAGCTAAGTAACAAAAAAATAAATGGGAGTGGAGAAAAATGAAAAAAATTATTTCTTTAATGCTGAGTGGAGCAATTATACTTATTCCTATGGTGAGTGCAGTTCCAGCACTGGCAGACACGGGCCTTTCCACAGGAACAAATGTTAGTGATACGGTTTATGGTACAGTTTATGGTACAAAAGGCGAAACAAATCCGACGTATACAACGGTTGTGGACAGCAAAGGACAAACTGTAACCGCAGGTATTTTGCCAGATTCCCCGTTGTACTGGTTTACAAATCTAATTGATAAACTGCAATTAGCCTTGACCTTCGATCCTGCTAAAGAGGCTAACCTTATAGAACATCAGGCTTTAGAAAAGCTGGCAGAGGCTAGTGAATTAGTTAAAAAAGGAAAACATGCGGAAGCACAACAGGCCATAGAGAACTATACGAGTAAGATTACTGCCGCACAAGATTTTTTAACCCAAGTTAAAGACCCCACCTCAGCTAAAGCTCAAATACTAATTGAGGCATTGAACAAAATACAGGCGTCGAATATTTCGGTTTTGACCGGTTTATTAGATAAATTACCGCCACAGGCCGCTCAGAAAGTAGCTCTTAATGTCGTTCGCAACTTGGAAAAAGCAGTAGAAAAACAAAGTTCAGTTACCGTTACAGATAAAGTGTATAACCCTAGTCAAGTAAAATCTGACAAAGACAAAGATAAAAACGATGATCGGGACAAGGCTAAAAATAAAAATAAAAATAAAAATAAAAATGAAATTAAAATTGCTTTAGAAACCCTTCGACACGATTTGGAACAAAAAGGAACAACGGGAAATATGACAAAGTTACAAACTGTAGCAAACTCGGTCTACTCCATTCACCCACAGTCCAATCACAGTTATAACCAAGAGCAAAAAGAAGTAACTTCACCAAAAGACTTAGGAACAATGCCAAATAACGAAAAACAGCGGGGACAAGAAAGGGGAAAAAATATGCAAAAGGGAAAGGGGAACTAGAACAGCCAAGACTACTTGCTGTTAAATAGTGAATTAGTTAACAGTAAGTAAGAATTCGGGGATAGGGAGTTCTGCAGCTAAAGCTTAGAACTTCCTTTCTTAGCATAAGGGTAGTAATATAAATGGAGGTGGGTGGCCAAGGTAAAAAATAATTGCATGTTGACGAGGAGGGGAAAATAATAATGCCTGAATGGGACGAAAACTGGCCTTGGGAACGCCTAAAGACCGATATGTCAGCAAGAGAGGTTTTTCTGGAGCACTTTCAACCCTTCGTTAAGCATGTTGCCTCTAAAGTGGTGCAACGGAGTCTAGAGTGGGGCAGGGATGAGGAACTTTCCGAAGCGTTCATGGCTTTAGACCAAGCACTTAGTCTATTCCAACCGGATAGAGGGGTGCCTTTTTTGGCCTACGCCCGCCTCCTAATCAAGCGGCGGCTAATCGACTATTTTAGACGGCAGAATAAACCTACTCCCCTTGCTTTGGACGAAGAAGAGGTAGGGCTAGTCGTAGAAACCTATCTCAGCGTACCGGAGTTTTATCAACAAGAACAGAACAGAGAACGAGCGGCGGAGATTCGAGAATATTCTGCGGAGTTAGCTGAATGGGGGTTGACTTTCGCGAATTTAGTGGAGGTTTCTCCGAAACATCGGGATACTCGTGAAACCCTGCTCCGAGCAGCACGGGAACTAGCTCAGGATTCTAGCCTTTGGTCACAAGTAAAACGAACGAAAAAGTTGCCTATGCAACTATTAAGTGCAAAAACAGGACTTCATCTTAAGGTTTTAGAGCGTGGTCGAAAATACATTCTTGCAGTAGCTCTTCTAATCTCTCGTAGTCACGATTACATATATTTACGTGAATACGTACTTCCACAGGAAAGGAGCCGTACCTCTCATGAGCAAAGTTAAAGCAATTGTATTAGAGAAAACCAGTGGTTTTTATCTTGTGCTTGATTCGGACGGAACCTTTCGACGGGTACGTTCGCGTTTTAAGGCCGAAGTTGGTGAAGAGATTGAGGTTGTCTCAGGTACCACAGGTATCTCGGATCTCTTAGATTTCTCGGATAAAAGGAAGAGCGTGCTCAGGGTTCTACTATCAGTGGCGGCAATATTACTATTAACGATAGGCTCGACGTTGGCTTGGTCCTCGTGGCAAGCTCCAGTCGCAGTAGGCCTGCTTTCAGTTGATATTAACCCCAGCCTGGAAATTGCGCTAGATAAGGGAGCACGTATAGTTAGCGCTAAGGCTAAGAATGAGGATGCTTTGAAGCTACTCCAGGGAGTCAATCTTAAGGGTCAAACCTTAACAATCGCTTTGAACAGGCTTGTTAGCCGAGCCGTCGAACTACATTTTTTAAATGAGGAAAGAAAATGGATCGTCTTGGGGCTTTCCGAGGGTTCTGCTGGAAAAACTTCGAAGCCAAGTGACTTTGCTGGGGTGGATTCGCAAACCTTACAAAGCGGATTAAACGAAGTAGCAGCTACCAAGGGTTTAGATCTTCAAGTCGTCATGTTTAAGTTAACTTCTCAAGAAGGACTGGAAGCACAAAAAGCTGGTTTGAGTTTAGGTGAATATGCTCTTTGGCAGACAGCTGAAAAGGCTGGACATTCTGTACCACCCCAAACTTTAAAGAATACTACGGAGCGCTCAAACCTTTTGGAAGTGCCAGCGGTGCAGGCCGAACTAAAGCATAACCAGAATACTATTGACAAGGAAGATCCAGTTGAACAACCTAATCAGGATATGAAGACCGCCCCAGATCATGGTTTGGGAGGGATTAAAGCTAGAACACCGTCTGATGAAAAGTCGGAAGAGCGAAAGTTGTCTAAGCAGAAATCAAGTACTGATTCATTTAGGGTAGTGAAACCTAGTAATGCTTCAGTTAAAGGTAAAATTGACAGCCCCGATCAGATGAAAAGTGTACCCGAAATAGAGGAAGAACATAGTGGATACACTAAAAAAACTTCTTCACTGATAAGCAGAAGGAATAAATTACTGGGTTCCCACGGGATCAATGACTGAAGAGTTATACCAAATAAAGGGATTGAACTTTAACATCATAGGACTTCTGATAGAGATGATTATTGTTGGCATAACAAGCCGAAGCGGTGTTTTTGAATATTTAGACTCGTTCAGCTAGAGCTGAACATCTGAGCTGCAGATGGAGTAAACTATCCACCTGGAGAAGAAAACTAGGGGAACGCCCATTTCTATAAGTGGGCGTCTCGCCGTTGGATGGATTCAAAAAAGACTTTACAAGCTGAGAATTTTAAAATAGTATTAAATACTGAATCAAATGTACAGAAGATACTTCATGTATTAATGGAGATATTAATTTGATGCGTCGTTAAGGCAGTTGTGGTTAATAAGCTAACTGCCTTTTGCTATAGTTAAATAGCTACACATTAATCGGCTTTTAATAAAAGTCGTGGAGGAAAAAGGTTTTGAAAACATCAGTAAAAATCATGACTCCATCTCGGGTATTAGTTTTGGGATTTGCTGCGGTTATCTTTTTAGGGGCATTTTTTCTGACCTTACCACTTGCTACTCAGGATGGAAACGGCTTGCATATTTTAAATGCTGTTTTTACGGCCACTTCTGCAGTTAGCGTTACTGGATTAGTTGTTGTGGATACAGCAACGACCTTTACGCACTTTGGACAATGGGTTATTCTTTTTTTGATTCAGGTAGGTGGACTTGGTTTTATGACCTTTGCCACCATGTTTGCCATTATCCTGGGAAAAAGGATTACTCTAAAGGAACGTTTGTTGCTTCAAGAGGCTCTTAACCAGGTTTCCTTAGAGGGGATCGTGCGTCTGGCAAAGTTAGTCGTTCTAATTTCCTTTACAATTGAAGCAATAGGTGCGCTCATTTTAACTTTGCGTTGGTCAGCCGATTTTGGCTGGAGTAAAGCGCTCTATTACGGTATTTTTCATTCAATTTCAGCCTTTAATAATGCTGGTTTTGATCTGTTTGGTAATTATTCCAGTCTTACAACTTACGTAGGTGATCCCATAGTTAATATAACTATCATGCTCTTGATTATTTTGGGGGGGCTGGGCTTTATTGTTTTAGTCAATCTGTATAACCATCGTGAAAGAAAATTCACACTCCATTCAAAAATAGTCTTACAGGTCTCAGGCTGCTTGATTTTATTTGGAGCGGTGATCATTTTTATAGTTGAATTCGCAAATCCGTTGACACTGGGGCCGCTCCCTTGGGGAACAAAACTGCTAGCAGCATTTTTCCAATCAGTAACACCTCGTACTGCAGGATTTAATACACTCAATATTGCCAATATGTATGACACAACGTTACTTTCGATGATTGTACTGATGTTTATTGGAGCTTCTCCTGGGTCAACGGGTGGAGGAATAAAAACAACGACCTTCATTTCAATTATATTATCCGTCCTAAGTACCTTTCGAAGTGATCAACATATTGCTTTAGAGGGACGAACCTTGCCCAAGGATATTATTCAGAAGGCTTTAGCCATTACGACTTTAGCGGCATTTTTAATTTTTTTAGTGACCTCAATTCTTACGATAACGGAAAATGCAGATTTTCTTACATTGTTTTTTGAAGTGACTTCTGCCTTTGGAACTGTTGGCCTTACTTTAGGAATCACCCCCGATCTATCCTCAGTAGGTAAAGTTGCCATTATTTTAACCATGTTTGCAGGTAGGGTGGGACCATTAACCTTGGCCTTTTTCCTATCTCAGAAAGCCAATAAGTCATCAGTTCATATCAAATATCCGGATGAACGAATCATAATTGGTTAAGGGGGCGGAGGTAAGGTAATGCGTAAACAATTTGTGGTTATTGGGCTAGGACGATTCGGAACGAGTGTGGCTAAAACCATTAGTAATTTAGGTCATGATGTATTGGCGATTGATACAAATGAAAGTTCGGTCCAGGCCGTAATGCATGATGTGACACATGCGGTACAGGCTGATGCACGAGATGAGGAGACGCTCCGAGCTTTGGGTGTGCGGAATTTTGAGGTGGCAATTGTTGCGATCGGGGATGATCTTGAAGCAAATATTCTTATAACACTTATGTTAAAAGAGATGGGAATCCCATATGTTGTCGCTAAGGCTCAATCGCCTCAACACGGAAAAGTCTTGGAAAAAATTGGCGCAGATAAAATTATTTATCCAGAAAAGGACATGGGGATTCGTTTGGCTCATAACTTAGTTACTGCTAATGTCATGGATTTTATTGAGTTATCACCAGATTACAGCGTTTTTGAAGTGCTTGCCTCACCTAAATTTATTAATAAAACACTGGGTGAATTAAATTTAAGAGCTTCTTTTGGGATCAGTGTAATGACTATTAAACGAGAAGAACAAATTATTGTCGCTCCAGGGGCAGATGCCCTTATCAAGGAAAGGGATATTCTGGTGCTTGTTGGGAAAAACAAGGCATTAGCGAAACTGCCTAATTAATAGAAGAGAGTAAAACGATATAGATAGTAAATTAGGCTATTAATCTATCGGAAGTAAAGGGTTAGCGAATCGCTAACCCTTTACTATTTGGCATTTTAAGAGTGGGCAGGGGTAAGAACATCACCAAAAAAAAGTTCGAAGGGATTGACAGAGAATGAAATAATCCGTATAATAAAACTAAGCAAGACTGATAATCATTATCAAATATACAAACTATAGATGATTTAATGATTTTACGACAATAATGGACGGGCTAATTACACTTTCAAGAAGTAAGATTTAGATAGGTTTCTGCAATGAGGGCATAGACATCTTGTTTTATTTTTAGTTATTATTGAGAATAATTCTCGAGAGGAGAATGTTAATGATGACCTTAGACAAAGTGAAAAAAGGACAATCTTTTATAATTAGCCTCATACCTAATGAGGGTATTAGAGCGCAGGCCATCAGATTTGGGATTGCGACCGGGGAATGGGTCACTTGTGAAGAAGTCATTCCAGCTGGACCCATAGTAATTCGTAAAAACAGGCAGATGATTGCGCTGGGTAGACATTTAGCCAAAGAAATTAATATTGAGCTAAGCTAGGAAGATAGGAGTTGAGGAGAAATGTCAAACTGTCACGATTGCAGTGTAAAAATAGATTTGCCGGAAGGAGCGAAACGAATTGTCTTAGTAGGTAATCCGAATTCAGGAAAATCGGTTTTCTTCAATCACCTTACAGGTATTTATGTTGATGTTTCTAACTACCCTGGCACGACCCTCGAGATATCACACGGTCTTTATCAAAAAGATGGAATTATTGATACTCCGGGTGTTTATGGGATTTCCTCATTTAATGATGAAGAGCGGGTTGCTCGAGATGTGATTTTATCAGCGGACATCGTCTTAAATATTGTCAATGCTTTATACTTGGAACGTGATCTTTTTTTAACCCAACAAGTGATTGATACGGGAGTTCCAGTCATCATTGCCTTGAATATGTCGGATGAAGCTGAAAGGCAGGGTCTAAAAATCGATCATGAACTTTTGAGTAACCTGCTCGGAGTTCCAGTAATACCAACAGTGGCGGTTAAGAAAAAGGGCCTTGATGAACTAAAAACAAGCCTTTATAGCGCCCGTCCGGGACTTTCAGATTCGGATTTACAGAAGCAATTGGATGAGTTAACTAAGTGTATGGGCAGTCGCAGTGAAGCCTTATTGATCTTAGAGGGAGACGTAGCCATTGCCCAACGTCATAAGCTAGAACCCATGAACCAAAGGGAAGAGATCTATATAAAGCGTCGTCGGCGTGTCAATGAAATTGTGGAGCGCGTGGTCAAAGATGTCAATAAGCATTCTAGGTTTAGTAACACCCTCAGCCGTTTGATGATCAAACCACTTACTGGTATACCGATTTTAATACTAGCACTTTATGCCATGTACCAAATTATTGGGGTATTTGTAGCTGGGACGGTGGTTGGGTTTACTGAAAAAACGATCATGATCGGTTACTTTGAGCGGTTTGTGCGTTTTGTGGTGGGGAGTTTTATTAATCAATCATCAATTCCAGGGGCCATCTTAATCGGGGAGTTTGGGATTTTAACGATGACCTTTACCTATGTGTTTGGACTATTGCTCCCACTTGTTGCTGGTTTTTATCTCTTCTTAGCGTTGTTCGAAGACTCGGGTTATTTACCTAGGATAGCCACGCTCGTCGATCGGATGCTGACGAGTATCGGACTGAATGGGCGGGCAATAATTCCACTGATTTTGGGGCTTGGTTGCGTGACCATGGCGACAATTACCACTAGGTTGCTTGGCTCGGATCGAGAAAGACGGATTGCAATCTTTTTATTAGGTTTAGTCATTCCTTGTTCGGCTCAATTAGGAGTTATCGCCGGTATGCTAGCCTTTGTCGGTCCTGCCTTTGTAGCTCTTTATGTTTTGGTCATTTTAGCTGTTCTAGCCGTTGTGGGAACTGCTATGAACACCTTACTTCAAGGTCAATCTTCTGATCTGCTGATCGATATACCGCCGCTACGCATTCCACGCCTGCAAAATGTTTTAACGAAAACCGTAACCAAGACTTATCAGTTTATTAAAGAGGCCTTACCATTATTTGCTCTTGGAGCTCTAATAATTAGTGTACTCCAAGTTGGAGGGATACTCACCTTTATGCAAAATGCGCTCGCTCCGCTAACCGTAAATTGGTTGGAATTACCTAAAGAAACGGCTACAGCTTTTATTATGGGGATCGTGCGTCGAGACTTTGGGGCCGCCGGTTTATCGAAGATGTCTCTTACCCCGCTACAGACTGTAATATCTCTAGTAACAATTACCTTGTTTGTACCCTGCATAGCCTCGATCATTGTGATCTTTAAAGAACGCTCCAAAAAGGAGGCGTTAATTATGTGGCTGAGCACCTGGCTAATCGCCTTCTTGGTGGGGGGGATTGTAGCTCAATTAGCGCGGCTCTTGGGAGGTCAGACTTCAGCGCAAGCGCTCATTATTGCCGCTGTAATTTGGGGAATCGTTGGTCTGGTTGTAATTGGGCTAAAAATTTATCGAAAGTATTCGCAAGGCTTAACTCATGAAGAAACAAGTGTAAAGGGGTAGGTTATATGGAGTGGCCTTTACTAAAAATAAAAAGTAAGCAGAAGAAAAGTGCTAATTCTTGTTCTATCAAGACCTGTTCACGCTGCGGTTGCCCCATTGAGGGTTTGACCCTTATTTGTCCAAGGTGTCGGGAGCCAATTAGCGGTGGGTGTTCTGGAAAGTGTTCAAATTGTGGTAATCATTAATTAAAGAAGCCTCCTAGCATTGATAGCCAGGAGGCTTCACATTTTAGAAAAGAATTAATCCTTAAAAGCTTCCTCGTAAGCAGATAACGAAAAACCCACTAGGACACGATTTCTCGCTCTGACCACAGGAACAGTTAAGACGTCTGTGACTTCTTGCATTTCTTTTCGCGCCTTAGGAAACAAAATATTTTTTTCGATCCATTTAATCCCTTTACCCGAAAGGAACCGTTTTGCACGTGTACAATGTGGTCAAAGCGGAACAACATACATAATAACTTCTTCCAAAAACTCACGCTCCGTCTATAATTTATTATGGAATTAAGGGATTTGTCCCAGAAGATAAAGTTTCTGCACTATAAATTATCCTTGTGTCTGGAAGTTAAATACGTGAGTACACTTCGGGCAAGTAACTTTGATAGTGCCCTTATTAATCGGCACACGCATCTTTCTTGCACATTTCTCACATTGAATAACGCGATGATCGACAAGTTTCAGAATTTTTGCTTTATCTAAGCCCACAACTACGTCTTCGCCGATTAAAAAAGTAGGGACTCCGCTAATATTTCTGCGCTGCAATTCTCCTCTTGCTTGAATATCGACATTAATGTCTTTTTCCTGAAAATGAATTTTGTTATGCGAAAGAAACTCTTTGGCAGTTGTACAATGCGGTCAGGTTTGAGTAGTAAACATAATGACATCTTTCATTAAATGATCCCCCTTATTTATTTAAGATGAGCACAATGATCCCATGATGGACGTGAGTCCGCTGCTCCATTACACGCTCACCGCAGAAGGCAGATTGCACTGTAGGATTGAGTTGAGGACCTTGTAGCTAGTCTGACTTTTTCTTTCAGCATTTATCCACTCTCCTTTAAATTAGATTGTAATACCCTCTAAGGGTATAGTCAACTGTAGACTGGAAAATTTGCAGCCTAGAAAATTGCACGTTACTAGCTTCAGTAAAGCGATTAAACACTTAAAAAAATGGTTAAGCCTCCTGAAAACTACTTTATTCTTGAGATTATAAACAAAATATGATATACTAATAGAGTAATCAAGTCAACTGAATTTATTTTTTAGATTAATGAATAACTTAACAGGCGGGAGGTAAAAGTAGCTCCCAATGTCTGTTGTTTTTTTGTTAGTTGTACTTTGAGAGGAGTTACAATATGAATGATAGCATTTCCACGAGTAGTGAAAACAAAACAATGGAGATTCCTAGGTCAGTAATCGAGAGACACCTAAAAAGAAAATTAACAGAAACCGAGAGTCTACACCATCTTAACGAGATTAATGATGATGACAGAACAGCAAATCTTGCCGTGTTCATTGATAGTGCTCATCATGCTAAATTTCACAAAGCTAAAAGGAAGTCTTTGTATGTCCCTGAAGTAGGACGAACAAAAAAAACGATCCAAGCAAATATGCTGGAAAAATACGGGATAGTGTTTTATGGGCCGTTATATACTGACGAAAGAGAAAAAATGCTAAAAAGAATGGCAGAACGTACAAAAAAGGAACTGGGACTAATTGGATGATGAGTGATCAATCAAACCTTGAATGTCTTCGTCTTATCTCGAATGGTTCGGGAGTAGGGTATATGAATGGCATTGCGACTTTTGTGCAGGGACTTCTTCCTGGTGAAACAGGGGAAGTTGAGGTGTATGAAGCTAAAAAGAAATGGCAGCGGGCACGGCTCCTGAAGATTATTAAGCGTTCCCCACAACGTGTCGCTGCTCCCTGTCCAGTCTTTGAAGGGTGTGGCGGATGTCAGCTTCAGCACACGACCTATGAAGAAACCCTACTGTGGAAGCAACATTGGGTAGAGGATGCTCTCTCCCGAATTGGAAAAGTACGCGTGGAGGTCAAGCCTACTATCGGAATGCCGCTTCCTTGGCGCTATCGTAATAAAGCACGTCTTCACCGCGAACCTACCGGGGAATTAGGGTATTATAGAGAAAAATCGAATGCTCTGGTCAATTTTTCAGACTGCCTTCTTTTAAGTGAGCGAATGAATCGCTGGATTCGGCTAACTCGAGATTCCTTGGCTGATGGTTTTCATCAAATACATACCTTAACCTTTCATGAAAATAACCAGGGAGAAGGTCTCTTATTGTTAGAGGGAGTATCTTCCAAAGTCCTTTCTGTAGAGCATTACCCGGAATTTTTCGAGACTCTTTCTAGTGGAGGACTTCGTTCAGTTTGGGGGACCGATTCGGAAGGCAATTTAGAGTTGATCTGGGGAGACGAAGTGTTTAGCCAAACTATGCTTGGTATGACCTTTGAGTTGTCCCCACTATCGTTTTTACAAGTCAATTCGCTTCAAACGGACGTTCTTTATGCCCATGTTTTGGACTGGGCAGAGCTGACTGGAGAAGAAATAGTCTGGGATCTATATTCGGGAATTGGGACGTTGGCTTTGACGTTAGCTCCTAAGGCCAAGAAAGTTACGGGCATCGAAGAAAATGCGTTCGCTATTGAGGATGCTATTCAAAATGCGGTAATCAATAATGCAATCGGCCATGTCGAGTTCCTCAAGGGAAAAGTCGAGTCGCGGATGCTGAAATTAACGGAGAAACCAGATGTGGTTGTCTTAGATCCTCCACGCACCGGGCTGCATCCGCTCGTGGTGCAACGTTTACTTGAACTGAAGCCTCGGCGCATAATCTATGTGTCCTGTGACCCAGGGACCCTAGCTAGGGATCTCGGTAGGCTAACTCAGGGGGGATATAGTGTTGATCATGTACAACCTGTGGATATGTTTCCTTGGACGGGGCATGTTGAGACGGTAGTATTGATGTCACGTAAAGATAAATAATAGGCTCAAAAGGCCTGAAATAAGAGGTTCCCAGACTTTCGGTAACAATCGCCGATAGCTGGGAACCTTTCTTTTTTATCTTTCGAAATAGCGTAGGCCTTAAAAGAATTGTTAGGTTGAGGCTATAGAACTGCTTTTTGCTCTGCGAGTGTACAGAACTGCTGTTTTTGTATAGGGTTGAAACTAGGAAGCTGTTGTTAAAAGGCATGATGAAAAGCAAGGCCCTATTACTGTGCAATTGATATGGGTATAATACCCCCCACCTCCACCATATAAGAACGTCAGTATTGATACAAATGCTGGCGTTTTTATTTTGCACACGGTAGCCGTCAGAATGTCTTGGTAGCAAGGCTTTCTGGCGGCTTTTTTGTTTTCTGCCGTTTGTAGAGTGCAAAGAAAAAGGCCCCGTCTACGGAGCATATAGGTGTATTACGCCTTGCACGCGGCAAACGGAAACTTGGGGGTGTGCACTCGGCAAACGCTAACCAAGTGAAGCAAATTATAGTTTTAGGTTGGTCATCACAACTCAAATGCAAATAAATATCAACAAACAACAACAAACCAATTGTAAAGTCACAAATTCTGTGCTATACTTTATTGTATGTTTGTATAACCACCAGAAATATGACGAGGTGAAAAAATGAGCGAGATTATCAATGACAAGTGGATAAATATTGATGAAGCAGCTACTTACTTAGGCGTGAAGTCCGTTACCGTAAGGGACTGGATTAGAAAAGATAAAGGAATACCCGCCCACAAGATAGGAAAACAGTGGAAGTTCAAAGTGTCCGAGCTTGATGCTTGGGTCAAAAGCGGCAAAAGCGCTATGGAGTAAATCTTCCATAGAATTCTATAATATGTACATTGCATAAATAAGAATGGAGTAAAAAGAGGAATATGGCTGTGAAAAAATCAGAATTGTACTCCCTGTTATGGGAAGCTTGTAATAAATTAAGAGGTGGTGTCGAGCCATCACGCTATAAGGACTATGTGCTTGTCTTGCTATTCTTCAAATATGTGTCTGACAGATATAAGGGGCGCAAGTTTGCCGAGTTTACCGTCAATCCGGGCGGTTCCTTTGACGACCTTATTGCCGCCAAAGGCAAAAGTGATGTTGGAGAAAGAGTCGATAAAATCATACAGAAGTTCCTGGAAGATAATAGACTGCAGGGTTCTTTGCCGGACGTAAGTTTTAACAACCCGGATGAACTCGGCTCCGGCAAGGAGCTGGTCGACAAGGTTTCAGGGCTTATCGCCGTGTTCCAGAATCCTGCTATCGATTTTAAGAGTAACCGTGCAAGCGGCGACGACATCATCGGTGACGCTTACGAATACTTCATGATGAAGTTTGCGCAGGAATCCGGCAAGAGCAAGGGACAGTTCTATACGCCAAGCGAAGTTTCCCGCATAATTGCCCGGCTTATCGGCATCGGTAGCATCAAAAACGATGTTAACAAGAAATGGACTCTGTACGACCCTGCGGCAGGAAGCGGAAGCCTGCTAATCCGCGCTGCAGACG
>JBAQMG010000118.1:0-13563 GCA_049302575.1 Desulfitobacteriaceae bacterium
AGAATTTTGTGGGATTAAGCCAATGAAAAAGTAGAGAATAAAATCCAAACCTTTTTTTATCAAAATCCTTAGATATCAAGCAGATTTGGAAAAGGTTTGGATTTTATTTAGGTTTGGATAACTTAGAGAATGAATCGACACTTGTTTCTTGACCCCTGCCTGTTCGCGCGCTACCTCAAAGATCTTCTGAGCTGATCTCTCTGTTAAATGATTACCTAATGTAGCCCCTGGAAAAAGCCAATCTTTTAAAGAACAATTTTTGGCATAAGTACGAAGAGTTTCGAGTGCAACCTCCGAAAGAATCGTAAAACGATCTTTTCGGCCCTTTCCTTGCTTTACGTGAATTAACATCCTCGCACTATCAACTTCATCTATCTTTAGTCTTACGACCTCTCCTACCCGTAGTCCAGCGGAGTAAGTTAGCATTAAAATAGCCTTATGCTTTGGATTTTTAACACTTTGTAATATTTGAGAAACCTCTTGTCGACTAAGAATATCGGGCAGTTTTTGTTCCTTTTTGGGTCTGGGTAAATCGATAATAATATCTCGCCTTTGTAAAACTTCAATGCTAAGGAATTTAATTGAACTTACAGCCTGATTAACGTAAGCATGTGATTTATCCTTTTCCAGCAAATCAAGGAGATATTGTCGGATATTTTGACTAGAAATCCCCTGACTCTCTACACTAATAAATGACATAAATCGTTTAATATGTCCCAGATAAGCTTTATGCGTTTCTGGGCTATACCCCTTTAACTTTAACAATTCTTCCATCTTCATTAACAAGAGTCCCATCTGAGTTAACTTAGATTCCGTGTCAATATTTTCAGAACTACAGGTACTTTGTATGAAAATCTGTTCATCCTTGAATAACTCAAACAACCTCTCAATATTTTCTACAGTATCAGGTACAGTCCAATACTTATTCTCAGGATTCCAACGATAGCCTATAATTGTCTTGATTTTCGTTACTCTCTCCACTGTATATGTGAATTTTATGAAAAGTCTCTTATGATTGTTCCTTTGAATATGAATAACCATAGATACCTCTTTATCGCTAACATTTTTTATCAATACTTCTTTCGGCAGATTTCAGGTATTTCCTCCCTATGACACCAACTAATTACACATTTTTTTAAACACTAACGAAACCTAAACTAAGGCCATATTAAATTCTTTCAGGAATAGACGCCTGAGCTTGTTCCCCGGCAGACATATTCAAAATCCCTTGGACAGGTGTAATCGAAAGGGTGTACATCATTGTTAAGGCGATTATACTCATTAACCAAACGTATATCCGACCAAGTTTTTGCGAAAAGAGATATACGGCTCCTGCACCCAGATAGGCCACAAGAGTAGCAGCAGAAAACTGGTTAGCCCTGTACTGTAAAAGAGACCACCCCTGTAATATATATGAAATAAAGTCGCTTATTGCGGCATTAAAGCTAATTGTCATTTTATCATATAATTACCACGTGAAAAATAACCGTTTATGCGGGATAAAAAATCGCTTTTTAATAATTTATTTACATTTCGTCGTTTCTCCAATAATTTTACCTTTGACTTCTTGTCCCTAATTTTCTAATATAGGGGGTGAGCTAAAATTGCAAGAAAAGGGAGATACTCATGAGCGTACTAAGTGTTGAGAACGTGACCCATGGCTTTGGCGGCAGGCAGATTTTAGAAGACGCCTCTTTTAGACTGTTAAAAGGGGAGCATGTAGGCTTAATTGGAGCTAATGGAGAAGGGAAATCTACCTTTTTAGATATCATCATCGGCAAAACGATCCCGGATAAAGGGAAAGTCGAATGGTCTAACCGCGTGACGGTCGGTTACTTAGACCAGCATGCTGTTCTGACCAAGGGTAAAACCATTCGCGATGTCTTACAAGAAGCCTTCCAGAAAATGTTTGACCTAGAAGCAGAGATGCTCCAATTATATGACAAGATGGCCGTCGCCTCAGAAGATCAGATGAATAAGATGCTGGAAGACGTCGGTGAAATCCAAACGATTTTAGAACATAACGGCTTTTATATCATTAACTCCAAGATTGAAGAAGTTGCCAACGGCTTAGGATTAGGCGAAATAGGCCTCGATAAAGATGTGGCTGAGCTTAGTGGAGGACAAAGAACCAAGGTCTTATTGACCAAACTTTTACTCCAAAATCCCACAATTTTAATTCTTGACGAGCCCACAAACTTCTTAGATGCTGAGCATATCGAGTGGCTGAGTCGATACCTAAAAGAGTACGAGAATGCCTTTATCCTCGTCTCCCATGATATTTCCTTTGTCAATGAGGTCATCAATGTCATCTACTATGTTGAGAATGCTGTCCTTACTCGTTATACAGGAAATTATGAGCAATTCAAACAACTGCATGACGTCAAAAAGACCCATGAGCTTAAAGCCTATGAGAAACAACAAAAAGAAGTTGACCGTTTAGAAGATTTTATTTCCCGTAACAAGGCCAGAATATCAACCACCGGTCGCGCCAAAAGCCGCCAAAAGCAACTAGATAAAATGGATATTTTAGAAAAACCCAAAGAGAAAGTTAAACCAACTTTTAAATTTAAAGAAGCGCGAACACCAGGTCGTGTCATCTTTGAAGCAAGTATGCTGGTACTTGGTTATGATGAGCCCTTAACTAATCCCATGAATTTAAAGTTGGAAAGAGGGCAAAAGGTCGCCATTCGAGGAGTGAACGGCCTCGGTAAAACAACGTTACTCAAAACTCTTCTAGGAACAATTCCCCCTGTCAACGGAGAAGTCGAACTTGGCGATTATCTCCACCCCGGCTATTTTGAGCAAGAAACTAGCCGTAACAACACTAGAACTGCCTTAGAAGAAATCTGGAATGAATATCCCGTACTTACGAATTATGAAGCAAGAGCAGCACTTGCCAAGTGTGGTCTAACTAACGAGCATATCTCCAGTAAAATGATGGTCTTAAGTGGCGGAGAAAATGCCAAAGTTCGGCTATGCAAACTGATGTTGAAAGAGGCTAACTGGTTAGTCTTAGACGAGCCCACCAATCATTTAGATCTTGATGCTAAAGAAGAATTGAAAAAGGCTCTTCGAGAATTTAAAGGCACAGTTTTGCTAGTTTCACATGAACCCGAGTTTTATGAGGATTGGGTCTCTGACGTCTGGAATCTCGAAGAGTGGACAACTAAGATCGTTTAATTACTCACCCATTCCCCTTATTCCGGTTAATCTCTTCCGCCAACTCATTTAGATAAGTCCAGCGCTCAATCAGCTCCTCCAATTTCTGGTTGAGTTCTTGCTGTACTTGGACAAGTTCTTGTAATAACGCATAATTACTACCTGCAAGATTGATTTTATCATTTATTTCATGCAGGTCTTTTTCTGTATCGGCAATCAGACTATCTATTTGTTCATACTCTCTTTGCTCCTTAAAGCTAAATTTAACGGGTTTATCCTTCTTCCCCTCTGGCAGTTCGCTTTTCAGGGTTTCTGGTTGAGTGCTGATTCCCTTCTGATTGTTCGCATTTTGAGGCGTATGACCCAGATTACTCTTCTTTTGAGCAGCATCTGGCTGCCCTTTATTATAATCCAGATACTCTGAGTAATTCCCCGTGTAGTGGATAATACCCCCACTCTCCTTAAAGGCAAAGATTTTTTCAGCTGTGCGATCTAGGAAATACCGATCATGGGAAACCGAAATGACAGCCCCGGGAAACTCCTCGAGATAGCCCTCTAAAATCGTTAAGGTTTGAATATCCAAGTCATTTGTCGGTTCGTCCAAAAAAATGACATTAGGGGCACCCATCAAAATCCGCAACAAGAAAAGCCTTCTTTTTTCACCACCAGAAAGCTTAGCAATAGGAGTCCACTGCAGATCAGGCGGAAATAAGAATCTCTCTAACATCTGCGAGGCTGTGATTACTCCGCCGTCTCCAGTCTTCAAAACCTCAGCAACTTCCTTAAGATAATTTATGACTTTGAGTTCCCCATTCATTTCCGCATTTTCTTGAGAAAAGTAGCCTATTTTTACGGTTTCCCCTATTTCAAGCGTTCCTTGGTCCGGGGTTATTCTTTCGGCCATCAGATTAAGCAGAGTTGATTTGCCACAGCCATTAGACCCGATAATTCCAATCCGATCATCCCGAGCAACGATATAACTGAAATTATCAATGACTTTTCGTCCCTCAAACTGCTTGCTGATATGTTTAAGCTCAATTACCTTCTTGCCCAGTCGGCTACTACCCACCGAGATCTCGATTTTATCCGAGCTCACCTCAGGTTTCAACTCGTCTAATTTATAAAAACGATCAATCCTAGCCTTCTGCTTCGTCGTACGGGCTCTGGCTCCTCGTCTCATCCAGGCTAGTTCATTTCTCAAGAGATTTTGCCTTTTGCTTTCAGAGGCTTGTTCTAACTCCAAACGCAGTACTTTAGCCTCTAAAAAAACACTATAGTTGCCCTCATAAACATAGAGTTTACCCCGATCTAATTCGAAAATCTTGTTGGCTACCCTATCTAAAAAGTACCGATCATGAGTAATAATCAACAGAGCTCCCTTACGCTGATTTAGATACTGTTCTAACCACTCCACGGTTTCGTGGTCAATCTGATTAGTCGGCTCGTCGAGAATAAGCAGTTCTGCGGGGGTGATCAGAGCGCTTGCCAAAGCAATCCTTTTTCTCATTCCTCCAGAAAGTTGCTCAACCAAGGCTTCAAAATCCGTAATCCCTAGTCTAGTTAAAACAGCCTTAGCCTCAGTTTCCAACTGCCAGGCATTTTGCTCATCCATCTTTTGGCTCAAAGCCATTAGTTTTTGCTGTAACTTGCCCTCCTCGGGGTGTTGTTGCAACTTCTCCAGGACATATTCATACTCCCTGAGCAGCTGCATCACTGGCGAATTTCCTCTAAAGACTTGTTCTAGCACCGTTGTCCCGCTCTGAAAATCAGGGTTTTGAGAGAGGTATTCAATATGGATACTACTACCAGAGGTGACTCTACCTTGATCAGGTGTCTCAAAGCCAGCAATAATTTTTAGAAGCGTCGATTTGCCAGTCCCATTGATACCGATTAAGCCAATCTTTTCGGCTTGCTCTATCCCAAATGTAATATTTTCAAACAAAGTCTTGGTGCCATAGGACTTGCTTAAACTTTCTACTGATAATATGTTCATGCGTGTTTTCCCTTCAGTACGGCTAGAGTGGATCCTATACTCTCTCTATTATAGCAAAGATTCTTGATTTTCGTAAAAAATGAATTTCAGCTCTATTGAAGGGGTGTTGAAAACCAAAACATTGTTAGATCATCTCTGGAAATGTATAATTAACCAAACTTACTAAATCTAGAGGAGTGAAAATTCTTTGTCTAATGTTGAGCAGCTTAAATTCCAAATCAATGAGTATGTGGATAAGGATAAAACTGCTTTCTTTCCACGTTTCTTCAAAACATCTGAAGGGAGTTACGGCGAGGGAGATCAATTTATTGGTGTTACTGTTCCCAATCTAAGGAAAGTCAGCAAAAATCATTATAAAGACTTCGATTTAAAAGAGACTGTGAAATTATTAACTGAACCAATCCATGAATATCGCCTTGCTGCGCTTTTTATACTCGTATATAAGTTTGAAAAGGCAAAAAACGAACTGGAAAAAGAAGACATTGTTAATTTGTACCTTAACAATGTCAGATCGGTTAATAATTGGGATCTGGTGGATTCCTCTGCCGACAAAATTTTGGGTCCCTATTTTTTCGCCAAAGATAAAGAACTTTTATATAATTTTGCTCATTCTTCTGACTTATGGAAACAGAGAATTGCTATAATCTCGACCTTCTATTTCATAAAGAAGGATCATTTTCAAGATACCTTAGATATAGCAAAAATTTTATTAAACCATAAACACGACCTAATTCATAAGGCAGTTGGTTGGATGCTCAGGGAGATTGGGAACAGGAAATTCAATATAGAGTACGATTTTCTCAAAGATAACTACAAAGACATGCCAAGGACGATGTTGCGTTATGCGATAGAAAAGTTTGAACCTGGATTAAGACAGCAATTCTTAAAGGGTTATATCTGATACACAAATTCGCTACCTTCTCTTTTGTTATCGTAACTTCTTGGGGTTGAGGTCAACCGCAAATTGTCGGAAAGGGTGATTTTAATGGAGAATTTACTTAAGCAAGAATCTTTCATAAGAACGATGTTTGATACTATCCCCCTGTTAACTCTGGTATTAGATCCTGATTTACGGGTATACGCTGTGAATCAAGCAGCTAAAAACTCCATAACGAGCAACGAAACTGAATTTCTCGGTGAGAGCTGTGGGCAAGTTTTAGGTTGTCGGCATGCCTCAGATGATGCATCGGGATGTGGGTTTGGCCCTAATTGTAAAAATTGCATTATAAGAAATACTGCACTCAGAACTATTAAGGGAACGGGAACACAACGTGCAAAGGGTAAATTAGAGTTGAGCACGGGAAAAGATATGAGTGTTCTTGTTAGCTCTTCCCCTTTTGAATATAGTAAGCAACAATTTGCTTTGATTATGGTTGAAGATGTTTCTTTAATCACGGAGTTACAAGGTTTAATCCCGATTTGTGCGGCGTGTAAGCGAATTCGGGATGACCAAGGTTATTGGAATCGTGTTGAAATATACATCGAAGAACATTCAGAAGTCGAATTTACGCATGATATCTGTCCAGATTGTATAAAAGCATTGTATCCAGATGTTAAACAAGCTGAAAAAACAAAAACAAGATAAAGTATCCATGAAATACGTCTATTCAACCATGCCTCCCCATTCCACAACTGTGAAGCCGTTTCTGGTGATCTTTTCGGTTGAACCTGGTTCCAAGACTTCTCCTTGGTTTTTCTCAGCAAAATAAAACCAAATTCTGGTGATGGACTCCGGTCGTGGTTCAATAGTTATGGGCATAGCCTGATTGATCAAATAAGTTTCTTGGGGATAGGCCACATAGTCTTTAGCTTCGTCCAGCTTTTTCGTCCAAAATTCCATGAAATCCGCTTTCTCCTGGCTGTTAAACCCGTAAAGATAGAGAATTTTCTCCAAATCAGCGGTTCTGTTGGCAGCTTGGACTAACCAGCCCACGTTTTTTTGAAAGTACCCTCGCTTGAGATTGGCTTCATAGAACAAATAGTCGAAATTCCCATTTATTTTGCCTGCCGGAGCTGCCTGAACGTGCCAGCCTTTACCGACCAAATAGTCTGGAATGGAGGTGGTGACATTCTGAGGATTAGAGAAGACAACATCAACCCTGAGCGTCTTGGGCGGATAAAGGTAAATGTTAGGTTTCAGTACAGGGATACCCAAAGCAAATGGATCAGGGAGGGGGCGATTGGTGCTTCCTATTTTCGTGAAACCACTGTCCCTTGTTCCGGAGAATTCAGCCCCGTTCTTGGTGACCCAACTTTGCGGTTTCTGTCCACTGCCCTTGCTGGGTGCGCTTTGATTGGGTTTACTCAAGCCTAAGGAATCCTTGAGCTTGCTTTTGGCTGGATCATTCTGATCATTTTTGCTATTATCCTTTAAGACAGCTGCTTTGTCTTTTAATCCCTTGACCGCTTCTTTAATATCCTTCCAGGGCTTTCCTTGCTTTTGCATATTTTCGACAAGTTCCTTGAAATTCCCTAGTTTTTCAATATCGCTTTTCTTGTATGATTCCTGATCAGTGGCGTTTATGTAGTCCAAGTAGTCATAAAAAGCTTTACGGATATCACTAGTCCGTCCTGATTGGGTCCAACCGTCAAAAAAGCCCCGCGTACCCTTGGTCATATCGTCGATTTCTTTAATTAAGGTATCTGTTTCCATTTGTTTAACGGCGTCATTTCCTTTATTCATAATATCATCAAGGGTGTAATCTTTGGTGACATCAGAAAGCGGCCAGATTCGGTCTTTGAGCATAATATTGGCCTTTTGACCTGACGCAAGTTTGATCAATTCTTCGGTGGTCAGGTTGGTCCAATCAGACTTTTTGCTGTTCTCCCAAGCCGTGAAAGCCTCCTGCATCGTATTATATTCTTCCCGCGTCATCATTGCTCCGCTGGGACCAGGAATAACATGACCCTTATCATCAAAGGCGACAAACTTACCGTCACCAGTCTGAAATATTTTAATATTCTTATCAAACTGTTGGAGCGGAGTTCTCTCCATGTCCAAGATATTATTCTTCTCCATGTCCTGTTGATAAATAGAACCACCCGTGACGTTAACGTTATTGGGTCCACCGTGTGCAAAGTTCCAGGCATTCTTAGCCGCCGTGTCGCCAAGACCGCACGCCTCGCCATAAGCCTGGATAACCTGACCTACTATTTTCAGAGGAGTGGGCGATTCCCCTAAGGTCTCGCCTATTTCTTTCATGGCATCACCAGTAACCGCCAACGCTCCTAACAGGTTTTTCGCGGCCTCAGGCGCTTCCGGGTTTTTCTCTTTGGCTTCGTTATATTTGTTATAATAATCGTAAGCCTTTTGGGCTTTTCCTACATAGCTGCTCAACTTTTCCTCATAAAAGCCTGAACCCTTTTCGTACATATCTTTAGCTTTATCCCATTTGTCAGCTCCCACGGCTTCCTTCACAATCTCTTCCGCTTTAGCTTTGATTTTTTCTTCATTGTTTTCGTATTGTTTTCCCAACTCTTCTCTAGCCTTTTCTATGGCGGCCTCTTTTAATTTTTCGATCTTTTTAGCATCTTCAGCTTCTTGCTTCATCTTAACTTCGTAATTTTTCATCTCTTCCATCTGTTTTTTAGCGAGGGCCTGCTCGACAGCGTTAATCCTTTCCGGAGGATAATATTTGCCGTCTTGCTTTGCTTTAATAATAAAACGCATTTCCGCAGCCAGTTCCTGACCGGACATCTGCTGCAGATTAGAAAATAAAGGGGATTCCCCATAGGCGGCACCGCCCAACGATATCTTAGGAAACAAAAGAACCAAAATAACCAGCAATACACTTATTAGTTTCCCCAAAAGCTTCATCTTGACTTAACCCCCTTATGAATTCATTCGTAAGCCAATTATTACTATGACTGATCGATCTCCTTGGTTAAGTCCCTAAGTCCTTGAGAAATCCGGCTTTTTTCATCGTCGGTTGAGGCTAAAGACAAGGCTTTTTGGTACTCATCCAAAGCCTCGCGATTAGAATGGGATTTGCGGTAAGCTGTTCCCAATTTGAAATGGGCATCCGTTAAATCCGGATTTTCCCTGATTGCCAGGTTATAATAATGAATGGTTCGAATCAAATCCCCCGCTTCCGAGTAGCTGTCTCCCAATGCCACATAGGCTTCAGGATAATGAGGATTATACAGCAGGATCTTCCTTGCTTCAATTTGGGCATTTTTCCAATCCTTATTTTGCGTATAAAGCAGCACCTTGCCGTATCTGGCCTCTAAATCATAAGGTTTGGCCGTGAGGATTTCATCCAAGAGCCTTGCGGCTTCCTCATTGCGTTTTTGGGCCATGTCTTGGAAAGCCATTTCCCGTTTGGCATCAAAACTTGTTTCTGGATATTTTTCGGACAAGGCCTTTAGAAGATCATAGGCTTTACTGAAGTTCTTCTGTGCGGCAAGGGTTTGAGCCTCTTTGATCTGTTCGGCGGCATAGATCTCCGGGGAAGCAAAAAGGGTGGTAGCACTGAAACAAAGTCCAGCGATAACAATAATCAGCATCGCTCTGGAGAAGAAGCCCGAAGCAAAGGACAGTTTAGAATTTGCTATTTTACTTTTCAAAAAAGGAATGAACAGGCCCCAGAGAGCCAAGCATACTCCCAATAAAGAAACCATGATTTGAAGGGGATTAAACCCCTCAATCAGGTAATCAATCAGAGAGCCGATCAGGATCACAAGTCCCAAAAATGGCAGCATTTCCGTCCCTCCTTTTATTTATTCGGCTGGCTTTGCAGCTTGTTCTTAATTTCTTCAATCTGAAGTTTGGCATGGATGGAGACCCCAAAGTGATCAAAATTATGATCTTCAGCCGGCATACAGAGTAATGCCTTCTGAAAAGCTCCCAGGGCATCCTCGTAACGCCCAAGGTTTTTATAGACATGACCTAGGGAAAACCAGGTATACGGATCTTCCGGGAAGATCGCTAGAGCCTTGTTATATTCAACAACGGCCAGCGGATAGTTTTCCTGGATTTTTTTCAGGTAGGCCTGCTCAAAGTACACGCTGCCCAATATGAAATGAGGCTTGGAAAGCTGGGGATTCAACTGAATGGTTTGTTCGAGATATGTTTTGCTTTTGTCATAATCTTTAACTGACCAGTAATATGTTCCCCAAATGTAGCTGTAGGCAAAGGTATCTGTATCCTTAACCCCTTCCAGGGCATTTTTCCCCTCCTCATAGGTTAAAAAATCCTTATATTTCAAACTGTACAGATAGTAGAAATCATCGTAGTCGGCAAACAGCGTCTCTTGGTCGGCAATCAGTGACGTAAACTTACCAAAATCCTGCAGGGAATTGCCAAAATCTTTTTTCTTTAAATCAAGAATGGCTCTGCAGTAAAAGGCAAACCAGCTGTCGTTAGTTTGCTGAATTATTTTATTGAGAATTCCTTCCGCTTTCTGATCGGTTTCATTGAAAGTATAACTGCTGTTTTTGCTCATGATGCTATAGGCGTATTGCTCGGCTACTTCAGAATCCGAAGAATTTTGCAGATAGGCTTGTTCAAGGGCAGTTTCCATTATTTGTTTGTTCCCCGATTTAGTCGCCACTTGAGTTTTGAGATCCAACACCCACTTTTCATTGGGGTACTTCTGACTTATTTTTTCCACGGCTTTGATAGCGTCCGTATATTGTTTGTTATCTTGCATCATTTCTAAGTCAACCATTGCTGTCAGGTAATTCACCACAAAATCGTCAGGTAATTTATTATAGAGTGCTTTCAGTTCTTCAGCAGCCTCTGGATAAAGCTTGTTTTCGTAATAGTAATAAGCTAACAGGGGGAAATTCTGATAGCTGGCTGAGCTTTTTGCGGCAATTTTCTGCGCTAGGTTTTGCAGTTCACCCAAACTCTTATCCTCCAAGGAACTATAGAAATAGAATTGGCGTCCATTGATAATAGCTTCAGTCAAACTCTGCAGCTTAATTTGATCTTTGGCTGTTGGGTACTGTTTTAAAAGCTCCAGTTTGGAATTCGGAAATTCCGGCGCAAAATTGGCAGCCATCTCCAAGGAACTAACTGCCGAAGCGGGTTGTTTAATCAGGTTATCACGTAAGGCATCAATGTAGTAGACAAGCCCAATTCCAGGGGAAACTACCAATGCTTCTTTCAAGGTAGCCTCAAATTCCTGATTTAACTTGTTCTTTTCAGCATCCGAATAGGATTTGTCCTTTGACGCCGAAAGGAGCTTTAAATAGGACTGGGCGGTTTGGGAAAGGTAATAACTTCTTTTGTAATAATAGGAGCTTAAATCCAATTTGTTCGCGGCCTTCAGATTTTCCGCCGTGCTGAATTCAGCATCAATCGATTTCAAGAGATAATCGGCAAACGAACCCCCGGATGGAATATTTAGGAATACCCCTAAAACAACCGCTATGCCAAGGACTACAAGGGAAAAATAGCCGCCTTTTTTTTCGAGCAGACTGTTGAATATTTCCGGCTTCTCAGCCAGTCGTTTCACAGCCAGGCCAATTAAGATGATCAGAGCAAATCCGACCCAAGCCGATAACAAAGCACTTTCCACGAAATACGCCAGAAAAGCTGAAACTGCTATCCTGCTCATAGCTATCTGAGACGCATAAGCCAGAAGTAGGGTCAGAGCACCGCTAATAACCGTGCCTAACAAAAGCAATCCAAACAAGGCCGGCCTTCGGAACGGTAAACTCAAAGCTTTTAGCCAAGCAGGAAATGCTTTAAGCAGGGACTGGTTAAGCAGAACCGTGAGCAGGCTGGAAAGAAACAGCGAGACAGAGAGGATAACAAGAATAAGCCCGGCAAGTAGATACAATGCCAGACCAGGGACGCTACGTGCTAAAGAAAAAGACTGTCCGACAAAGATCGGGTAGACAACCGGATAAATATATTTAGTCAAGACTGTAAAAAGACCGAGAATAAGCGCCCAGAAGCTTGCCACTGACAGACCAGTTGATAAATTCAGCTTCAGGTCTTTTTCTTCCTGCCCCTCAAAGGCTTGAACCATATAAAAGTGCAAAAAGTAAAAGCTCACACAACTCAAGAAAGCGCAAACAAGCTTAAGAAACATCGAAGCCCAAAACGACAGCATAGTGAAAGTTTTAATAATTAGAACTGCAGAGACTAAATCCGGAACAAAAAGAAAGAAGAACGTTAGAAAAGCAAATAATCGGACTGATTTTGAATAAATTGTGTTTATGGTTATCTTTCTGAAATGAAACAAGGCCTTACCTCCCCATTAAGCTTAATTGCTTTCTTAATTTATATGATTGAAGGTATAAGAAAACTCCCCCTTATGTATGAAAGCAAGAGGGAGAATTAATGTCATTTCTCTGATGCTACATTTTAGTACCGCATGAAGTGCAAAAAGCAGCATCCGAAACAACCTGAACAGAACATTCAGGACAAACCTTCGTTTCTTCTACTGGTGTTGTTTCTTCTGTGCTTTGCTTCGATCCGCACGTAGGACAAAATGTAATATCAAGCGCTAGCTCATTCCCACAAGACTGGCACACTTTAATACTTCTTATTTCCAAAATCTTTTGTTTAATTATAGCTATATTACTCTGTATTTCTTCTATCTTCTTGCAGTGATGTAAAAGATCAGGGTCAACTACCTCCTCAACCTGGAACTTCTGATAACAAAGACTCCCTATTTTTGTAAATATTACTTTAATCTTTTCTTCTTCGTCCGAAATAGCATGATTGAGCTTTGTGATCTCAAACAATTCTCCGGATTTTTTCGCAGCACTGACAGCTTCGTCTCCGACGGACTTAGCGATTTTCGATATTTTATCAAACAGAGCCATTCGCATTCAACTCCTTTATTTCAGATTCATGTAGAACTTTCCTACAATATATCATTTAATTAAATATTGTGTCAATAACTATTGAAAACGCCCGATCAATAAGTGTGAATGATAATATAAAGGTGTACCACTTCAGATCCTTTTGACATTGAATTAGTTTACCACCTAACATAAAAATCCTTGTAAAATATTATCGAATATTTTACAAGGAGGAATGAAAGGGTGATCATTGAAGTGGACATGTATTCATCAATTCGAACCCGATTATTTAGAAGGTGAATCCCTAAGATCAATTGCTAGATGCTTAAAGATTTCAAGACCTACAGTAAAAAAGTACTGTGAAGGGGCCACTCATCCAGAAGTACGGAAAACATATCAGCGAGAGCCCGACATAATTACACATGACATCAATTCCTTTATCAATAACTGCTTTAAACAGGATGAGGTTGAAAATTTAAGAAAACAAAAACATACGGCTAAGAAGATCTTTGACCGTTTAGTGTCTGTGAAACATTTCGCTGGATCATATTCCTCGATTCGTAGGGCAGTTAGGAGACCAATGTCGTCAATCTAAGTAACCATAAAATACCACTCTGTATCGAATCGAAAATAATTTTAATTTAATA
>JBAQMG010000119.1:0-30880 GCA_049302575.1 Desulfitobacteriaceae bacterium
ACCTACCACCGTCATCGGTGGAAGCGAACAGTTTATCTCCATATTCTTCAAAGAGCTGCATCAGCCTGTTGGCTGTGCGCTGGGAATAGCTCACCGATTCAACCAACCATTTTCCCCACTCTCCATGCGGGAGCAGGGCCTTGGCCTCCTTCAGACGCTTGCCGATCTCGATAGCATTGGTAAGCATGATTTTACAAGTTTGTTGTTTGATCCTATTAATCTCAGCCGCGATGACAAGTGGCGTACGTTCAATAATTGGTTCATTCATTTTGATTCCCGCCCTTTTGGTAACTTTAATTACAGCATACGCAGACGGGCTTCGGTTGGTGAAGGCTTGGGTATAAACCTATGAAGATGAAGGTAGTATACTGAGTCTTTTAGAGGACGGCCTGCCATTCACAATCGTGATTATCTATGCGGAAGCTTTTGGTTCCGGGCAGGAAAGCTGTTAAGTTATAAAGGAAGAAGAAATACGCTTTCTCAATCTGTACCAAACAATATTACTTCGGAAATGGGGCTGGCGCTATTGGATGTCGCAGATGTGATTCGTCTATATCTGGAAGTCATAGATTATTTACAGCATGTAAAAGGCAACTTTTTGGATAAACTAGTTAAGTTTGATGGTGTGAAAAACTAACTCCGCCACGTGTTATCACGTCTGATGGTGAAATCATTGTTGGTGAGTACAAACGAGAAAATCTCCCAGCCGAAGCTATTGTAGGTCTACCTGTTTCTTCTGGAGTTATAGAGGGACGAGCACGTGTCATCTTAAACATGGAAGCAGGATTAGAATCTGTTAATTTAGCTGGAAATTTGGTCCGAAATATTTTAGAAGAGGTTAATAAGATCGTAAAACAAATTCAGTAGGTCACATCGGCTACAAAGGCAATGGCCCAAAGAACGCTTACTACTTCATTAAAATATATGCGCACTGAGGCAAGGGTCGTTCATTAAGATATAATATCTATTTTCCCGATTAATTATATTGGCCGCTTTCAACTCATTAAGTGCCTGAATAACCATTACCCGCGAGGAGCCAATCATATCAGCTAATTCTTGTTGTGCAATTTTCAGATCGATCAACGTCGAGGTTGACGTTTTCTGTCCATATTGTTGGGCTAAACGATAAAAAAGTCGCAATAATCTTTCTTTAACGGTTTGTCCTGCTTCCTTTCCTGACTTTAAGATGTTTTCATAACGCTTTTGCCCTAAGTAGCTTATAATCCTCAAGGCAAATGAAGGATCTTGCTTGATCAACGACTCAAATTGCATTTTGCTAAAACAGCAGGTACATACCTCTTCCATGGCTATGGCGCTTGAATGCTCATTTTGTTCTTTATATAACGACAATTCACCTATGACTTCAAGCAAAGCTTTTTAATTTAGTGATTTGGTCATTGGCTAAAGCTTTGATGGGATAAATAAACAAAGCTCTCGTCTGAGGATTGCCTAGGATTTCCTGCATTGCCTGATAACTGAAGCCCAAAGATTTCCCAGAGGCGGTGCTTGTACAGAGTGCAGTATGCCTACCTGCTAACAATGAGTTGATGCATTCTTCTTGATGACGATACAACCCTTGTGGGTATTTGAAACGCGTATAAAGTTTTAGTCTTGAATCCAAGGCTTCCGGCGCTTTGCTATAAAGCCCCTGCCGTGAGGAGTCCAGATACTCGTAAATTATTTTACCTTTAAGGTCTTGATGCAATCCTTTAATGGGCAAGAAATCACTTCCAATTTCAGCAGAATACCCTCTTAATTTGCTTATTTCGGCAGTTTACCATGATTTACCTCTTTTATTATTGAATTTTTATAATCTTATCGCAATAAATTCCCTGTGGAAATGAGTGTAACATTTTATGTGGACATAAAAATGTAATATTAATGTGCCATTGACTTAGAGTTCAAAACTCCCCAAATTATAATTTTGTTGTGCTAATAGGACCCAAACCAATAAACCTATAAAAAGTATGATATACATAATCACTCTCTTCCTTCCCTGAATGAACTTTAACTTACGAATATGGCACTAAGCAATAACCAAACTTCTTCTGGTTTGAAATTCATCACTCAATTTCTTTAATAGTTCCCTTGGAATCCTATGGTCAAGATCTAACTCATTTCTAAAAGCCATCTCCGTAAGTTTTACTAGGATGCGAAACATTTCAGGAGTAATACTCATTCTTTCAACTATTTGGTTGTCATTGCCCAGGAATAACGCCATATCTTTAAGTACTGCATAAAATTCGGGGTCGGAACGCATAAACGATGTTTCCTGATCATGGTAATGATAGAGCTGGTCTTGATAACATTCACCTAAATAGTTACGGAGGTAACTCCCATATGACTCCGGCAGCCGCTCACTCCCTCTTACTAATTCCTGATAATAGGCTGCTTTTATCGGAAGCTGTA
Source organism: Desulfitobacteriaceae bacterium (assembly GCA_049302575.1). Lineage (GTDB taxonomy): Bacteria > Bacillota > Desulfitobacteriia > Desulfitobacteriales > Desulfitobacteriaceae > JBAQMG01. The sequence continues at coordinate 2,410 of JBAQMG010000119.1, forward strand.
CAGGACAAATGCGATCAGATTTAGCTACATAAACAATTACTTTTTTATACTCTGTGCCATCAATATCAACGCTGACACTTTTTTTCGTGTAGTGATCGGGATAGCCTTCCCGTCTATCTAGATATTGTTCTGCTTTGTCACTGATCTCGTACAGATAACCGTAAAGCGAACTATTACCCTGTTTTTGAATATTTGCATAGGCGTGCAAGTGATCCGAAGCAAGTTTATTGAGGCGAAATACATAACCGTTAAGACAAGCTATCCCCAGTAAGACAAATTCATCAGCGTATCCATCGGTTGTGATTCTCCCCTGATAATCCATACAAGAACCATAAGCGAAATAGAGTTTCTTCGAGGTTGAACGTGTAGACATAATAATAATCCCCCTTCAAATTTTAGATTTGTTTTTCAGATGCTTCTCTGTTCTTATTTACATTTTAAACGATAAATCGAGAGGATTCATGGAAGCTGTGCTTCTTAAATATGCATGAGTATGGCAAAGGCCTAATCTGTTAATGATCATTGGATTCAGCCTTAATAAATTCACAAATCCCCTTTTTATTACTGAGATTAACTATACCACCAGCCCTAGACAAAAATATGATTCTACGTTTCACCTCAACGAGATAGAGATGAAATTATGTTATCACGCCTTCTTCACCCTCTCACTTTCCCTTTCCAAGGTTGAGCGTCATGCTCAATTTTTTCTGTGCCCTCTGTTTCATGATTCCAAATATAGGTCCACCCCTGAACTATTTGTCCCTCGACAAGTACTTCAACCTGTTTCCTGAGATACAAGCTGCCTTCTCCTTCAAGAGAATCTAGCCTTTTCAAGGTGTCTCGATCTACTTTATAGACTTCGCCCTTAACCTTTTCTCCGACCTCTGGAACGATCCCTGGGAAGGAACTGACCGCATACAAGGCATACCCTGTGATTTCACCTTTCCCCAGGAACTCGGACTCCGAAAGATAATAGCAGTAATTTCCATATCCCTTCATCAACGTACCATATACAAAGACTTTATCCATTATTTTGCCCCCTCGAATTATGTTAGTGACACATTTAGCTTAACACCCTTCAAACAAGGTTTACCGTAAGCTCAGTTTCTAATTTTTCTAAGTCACAATCCTTTGGTCTACCAGTTCTTCAATCCAATAGGTCATTTCCGTAATAATAAAAAACCCCTTTCGAATTGTGTTTAGTGTCTCTCGACACTTTTATCGTAACACCCTTCAAAAGGAGTTTCCTGTAAGCTCAGCTTCTTTTTAATATAATTCATGCTCCGTTGGTGCAGCTTTTAACACCCTATCTATATCTAGTTGCAGTTCTTTTCCGTTCATTTCAATAATTAGAGTATTATTGTGGTAATCATGGATTTTGATCAAACAATTCTTGTAATAAACTGTCCTTTCATCCTCCTCAAGGTATTCGATTAGACAAGGCTTACTATTCTTATAGCAATACAGTACGCTTTCACACCCGACACTTGTTGAGCACATTGGCTCAGAGTAAAACAGATTTTTCTCTCCCGATTCTAAGGACTGATACCAGCGGACATCTAGTCCAAGACCTTCTGACACGGTAAATATTCTCCGTGTTGCATAGTCGGATAGTTGGGCCCAGATTGTCCTTGCCGCATTCAGTGCATAGTTTTTATGGGCAGAATCCTCCGACATCTTTTTCAAGCCTTCTAGCGTCGTAATGACTTGAGTTAGATTAAAGGTCAAAAACAGTGGATGAACTGTTGAGGGAAAGTGTCGACTCTTGCGGTCAAAATCAATAACTAGCTTTTGGCCCAAAACCTCAAGTGGATCCTCATCCTTTCCCTGAAGTTTCTTTAAATCACTTTCTATGGTTTTCTCACCCACATAGAGCATGCCTTGAATCGTGGATACTTCAATTTTGGGATCATGTAAGAGTTTTACTATATGTAATTGCCGCTCTAAAGTATTAGTGGGTAGCCATTCCGGAAAGGCCATGGTGATCTTCAGATTATAATTCTTATCTATAAAATTTAGAAAATCTTTGTAAATATCGATGGCAGCTTTCTTATTCTTCGGATACAACTTTAATGAGCTTTTCACCGCTTCTATAATACACTCCGCAATATCTTTATCAGTTATCTTCATTTTGGCGGACAAATTATCTTGGTTTAAAAAAACAAAGTCCCTTTCTTCTTTTAAGACTTTATTACTACCTAAAAACAGATTTTTGACTGCAGTCTTCTTAAACTTTTTATATTTGATATTCAAAAGGTAGGCTTCTACCATATTTCCAATCGTCGTATCCATTTCGCAACTCCTTAAATTCTATACTCAACACTCAGGCTCTATTCTTTAAAGACTTTTGCCTCTTCAGAAAATTATCCAGGTATTCTTTCTCCCCTATCATTACTTCAAATCTTTTTTATTGATTACTGGAACGGGACTTATTTCATAGGCTATTTTGCAGCAACTGAATCTAGCGGACTATCATTGACCAATTCATCCAGTGACATTTATAACTTGCTTACATTGAGGGTAGTTAGTACATCCGTAAAATTCTCTTCCAGCATTCTGTCCCTTAGTTGATTTGCGTAAAACCATAGGTATACTGCATTTGGGGCACAAAATGGTTTCGTTATTACTTTGCACTACTGGAATCTCTTGTGGTCTGTCAAAAACCCCTGTTAAAGCTGTTTCAATCTCCTTATAGGTATATTTTGAAGATAAACGTATGAGTTCAAAATTTGCATCGTTATAAACCTTTTCAACAAACACGTCACGCGCATGACTTTTATTGTTTGTATGGCTAAAGTCATCGAGTTCAACTCCACATATAGGCTTCATCGTACCCGGGTCACACAAAAGAAAGTCGACATGTTTTTGGGCGATTTTACCGAAGTACTTCATATAGTCTTTTCCAACACCCTTGCCAACAAAGAAATAATCCTTCAATCCTACCTTAGGGCATATAACCGCCTTGTCGCCGACACACAGCTTCAATGAATGATAAAATGATCGTTCAGTATCAGTTAAAAAGTCATCTTTAACCTTATACGGAAGCTTCTCATTTACTTTAACCTTAATTTTCTTATTATTTTCTATTTTGCTGTTCCCTTTAACCTTTTCAAACACGATATAAATAATCAAGGCGCCCACGATAACATAAACAATTGAATTCATTTGAACAACTCCTCATTTATTAAAATTCTTGAGTACTTGAATCTATTAACTAAGACGTTTTTTTCTATTATTAAAGACCATATCCTAGCCCTTCCCCAACCTCTTCCCATAATACTCCTCCAACCTCTCATCACACCATCCAACAATCCACTCCTTCTCCCCCGTCGCCAATCTCTTCCAAACATACCTATTAAACTCCACATACTCAATATCTCTACAGCGACTCATAAACCGCATATCCTCAAAACGCTTAAACGGATTGACAAAAATATTTCTTTCAACATCCTTCTCCGTATATCCATCCTTACAAAAAATGCTTTGTTTCTTCTCAACGACCAAGCCTTTTTCTTTTCTAGCACTATAAAAATCCATAAAATAATTGACAATATCCTCGACCAATACCCTGCCATTTTCATCCACATGCTCAAGCATCGCTTTGAGCAGCACTGGTTTATAGGAGAAAGCCATATCCATGGTCTTGACCATTTCCATAAACTTAGCTTTCATATTGGTAGGGGTAATCAGCTCCCAGCCATACTGCTGGGCGTATTTATTAATTGTATCTTCCTTAAAATATTTAAAGCTTCTCTTATCCCCAAACGGTACCTCTAAATCAGCTACAATCTTCCCTTCACGTATATATTTTTCGATAGTTTCCGTTTGGACATCGACCATCCGAACGAACTCCAGCTGGGAGATCATATCTTTAACTTCATCCTGCCAGTTAAACAGATCAACCAGCTCGTAATTAGCAACCTCCACCGGAAAGTCTAAAAGAGCCGTGGGCTTTTCTCCTCTAGCTATTAAATCCCAATCAAGCTGAAACTGTTTCTTTGTAGCTACAACGTACTCTCCGGCCTTATATTCCTTAAGGTTAAACATCCTATGTAAGGAGTAGGGCAGGTTAAACATACTAGCATTATCAATGAAATCAAAGACCATTAGGCACTCTTTACCTTCAGCTTTGCGCATCCCTCTGCCCAGCTGCTGAACATAGAGTGTTTTGGAAAGCGTCGGCCTAGCCATAAACAAGACTTCAGTTTTCGGACTGTCCCAGCCTTCATTTAAAAGGTCACAAGCACACAAAACACGGGTATCTCCATTTTCATACTGTTCAAGTATTCGTTTCCTATCCATTGACTTCTGTGATCCGGATACAGCCTCACTCTTAATCCCCTGCTGTTTGAATAGCTCGGATATCTCCGTGGCATGTCGGACTGATGCACAGAAAACCACTGTTTTCTTGTTTTTGACATAATTCAAGTAGGTTTCTGCTAAGAGCTTATTTCTCTCAGGCACAAAGAGTTTACTTTCCAAGTCTTGTGAATAATAGTTAATCCCGTTGATTCTTACTGTTGAAAGATCGACATTGGTCTTGACCCGAATACAGCGGATGGGTACCAGTTCTCCTAATTCCACAGCTTCTTTCAAATCAAGTTTATGAGCTACGTTCTTAAAGTCTTCAAGGATACTTTCTCCATCCGCTCGGTCTGGTGTCGCGGTAAGCCCTAAAGTGAATTCTGGTCTAAAATAGCTTAAAACCTTCCTATAGGTATCTGCCGCTCCGTGGTGGCATTCGTCTATGATGACATAGCCGAAATCATCTGGTTTGAACTCCTCAAGATTTCTGGAAATACTTTGAATGCTGCTACAGACGACATAAGCATCCTTATCCTTTTGTTCAGCAACATACAAGCCTGCATCAGCTTTGCCCCATAGTTCATTAAAGGTATCTTGGGCTTGGGTGATTAGTTCTTTGGTATGGGCTAAGAACAAGGTTCGTTTACCTAGTCGTTTAGCATCACTTACAGCGGTCACCGTTTTTCCTGTTCCTGTGGCATGATAGAGAAGTGCGATACTCTCTCCCTGATCACGCATCGTCTGTAAATTTGATAAGGCAGCTTGTTGATGCTCCCGTAGCTCAATGAGCTTACCCTTTTGCTTGGGCAGATGATCCTCCAGCATTTTAAAGGTTGGAATTTCTCCCACAAAAATACGCAATTCATCCTTGACCTTCTCAGGATGCTGCTTCAACTGGTTATAGACCCATCTATAAACCTTCCAGTTTTGATAGATAAGGCTATTTTGTTTGGTGAGATCATCATAATATTTATTAGAGGATACCTTATTAGGGTTGTGGTAGGTTTCCCCATCAATTTCTATCGCGATCTTTACGTATTCACTTTCCAGAGCAAAGTCAATGGAGCGCCTTTTGCCATAAATATCTGTGAATGGATACTGGAGAAAAAGATATTGTGATTTATCCGGGCCAAAGGTGTCACAAAACAGCTCTACAAATAGATCTTCGGCTACACTGCCAAGACTTCCCTTCTGCTTGATCTTATCTGTCATTTACTCAACCCCTCAACCGTCGATAACTTCTTTAAGCAACAGTTTATCTTGGAAGGCACCTTTTTCCTTGACTTTTTGCAGCCTGATTAATTCGAATTCTTGTATGGAAATGTTCTTGTCGTCCAAGATCGCATAAATAACTTCTACCAAGTCTGCCAGTTCTTCAATACTCTGGCTGTCTAGATATTCCTGAAGTTCTTCACTCAGCTTGGCGTTTAATAATTCTAGGTATTCCTTGCCAGAGACCTGTTCTATGATCGCCTGTTTTCCACTTTGTTCGATGATTTGGGGTATTTTATCACGAACAAGTTTATTATAAATTTTGATACACATTGGTTTTACACGATCCTTATATTGAAAGTAGTTTATGGAAAATGCTTGTTCCATGGAAAAGCAGGTTGGATAATTGTTCTGTTTTACTTCCCTTTCAAATACTTCTCCATAGCTCTATCGAATTCGGAGATGTATTCCTTATCCTGTTTGACCCTAAACTTCTGATATTCACTTTCTACTTTATCCATTGCATCTGCATGGCTCACCTTACCTGCATCTTTTAAAATCTCCTGACGATTGAATTTTAAGAATTCGTCGGTGATATCGAGCCAGTCCTTCATAGACATGATATTTTGATTAAGAGACTGAAATTCAGCGTAATCAATGTACATGGTAACAATTCTATTAAGTCTGTCTATTTCATTCTCATTAAGATAGTTTTTAGCTACTGTGACATCACTTTTAATGATTTTTCCTTCCGGGGATGCTTTCCAAGTTGTTAGACCCATTGTCGGATGTTCGCTATCAGCTCTATTATGAATAATTTCAGCAGCAGTTTTTCCTGTAATGGCAAAGTGCATTTTATTCTGCACAAATGCATAAAACTTCTTTGTTTCGTCTGAGTTAGCACTGTAATCACTGCTACATTGTTCAAATACATCGGCAATTTTCTGATAGGCCCTACGCTCTGATGCTCGAATTTCACGAATACGTTCAAGAAGCTCGTCAAAATAATCTTTCCCAAATGGTTTGCCATTTTTGAGCATGTCATCATTGAGTACAAACCCTTTTGTGATATATTCCTTCAGTGTTTTTGTCGCCCATATTCTAAATTGCGTTGCTTTTTTTGAATTAACACGGTAGCCCACTGCAATAATTGCATCAAGATTATAATATTCAATCTGTCGACTAATTTCTCTGCCACCCTCATTTTGAACTGTTTCCAAAACGGAAACAGTTGAGTCCCTTTCAAGTTCACCTTCTTCGTATATATTTTTTAGGTGTTTTGAAATTGCTGGTGTTTTAACTTCAAATAATTCCCCCATAGCCTTTTGTGTCAGCCAAAAATTTTCTTCTACAAAGTAGACATCTACCTTTACTTTGCCTTCAGCTGTTTGGTATAAGAGAATTTTATTATGCTGTATAGGATTCTCCATTATTTCACCCCATTATAATTGCCTTGCTTACAACCGACTAGCATTTACCTAAACACCCACTATTCTAATTTCACCAACTAGGAAAGTAGCAAGAAGTTCATCTCAACTGTCGATAACTTCTTTAAGCAATTGTTTATCTTTGAAATTAGACATCGTCCGACTTGCACCTTACTCTTTCGCCGGAATTCCCACTTTTCCTTCCTCGTGTGTCAATTTTTATTAAACATTGTATTCTCGACAAATTCTACATTTCTATATTCGCAACATTTTAAAAAGCCCCTTAGGTAAATTAACCTAAGAAGCTTCAATGGGTTTATAAGACGACAATTCAGTCAAATATTGAGATCTGTTTATTATCAGAAACTCTAAAAAGGGCTTTTTCCAATTTTTCGTCATGTTCTGAATTGCAAATTTGCAAGCGTAACCAGAAAAAATTAAAATAAGGTTAGGCTTTAAATAAAATTGTGGAGGTTAAATGAATAATAGCATGAATACCAAAGATACTAACGTAGTCATTTTAGCTAGCAACCTTGTCAAAAGGTATGCTGACTTTAGCGCGGTTAAAAGCGTGAACTTTGTCGTCTCCCGAGGAGAGTGTTTTGGTTTACTGGGACCCAACGGAGCTGGAAAAACTTCAATAGTTCAAATGATCTATGGCTTTTCCCCGGTTAGTTGCGGACAACTCCTAGTCTTCGGACAAAATATAATGGAGAAAGCCAGAATAATTAAAACCAAAATCGGTGTTGTGGCTCAGGAAGACAACCTCGATCCAGAACTCACAGTTTTGGATAACCTCCTAGTCTATGCCGGATATTTCCGAATGAATAAGAAACTAGCCAAAACGCGGGCGGAAGAAATCTTGGACTTTATGGATTTGAAAACTAAGTCCACCGCAATTGTAGAACATCTTTCTGGTGGAATGAAACGGCGCTTGACCATCGGACGGGCTTTACTTAACCAACCTGAGCTTTTGATTCTGGACGAACCGACAACTGGTTTGGACCCTTATGCCCGTCAGCTAGTTTGGCAACGCTTGCGGAAACTTAAAGAGGCTGGGACGACCATACTTTTGACAACGCATTATTTAGAAGAAGCCAGGCAACTGTGCGACAGGCTAATCTTCTTACACCATGGTGAAATCCTAGAAGAAGGCTCTCCGGAAAGTCTAATTGAAAACCATGTCGGAAAAGACGCCTTGGAATTGGGTATTGAATCAGGAAAAGCCGAAGACCTTCTGGGGGACAACCAAGAATTGATTAAAGCCCAGTTAACTCTAGCTAATAACCTTATTCTATTTAGTGACCACGGACAAAAATTAGCGGATCTCCTTACTGAAAAGGCATCAAGCAAGGGAATATCGCTTAATTACCATCGATTAAGATCAACCAATCTGGAAGACGTCTATCTTAAGCTAACAGGCGCTACTCTACAAGAGGACAACGATCAGATCGGCGAAGCTTAATATTATCTGAAAGCTAGTCTTAATTTATTCACCAAGGGAGGACAAACTACTAAATGATCAATCCTAAGCATTCCACTATAACTACCAAGGCGCTAAGCATCCTTCCAGACCTTTCCTGGCCTTTAATCTATCGGGTTTTTTACCGTAACCTCAAAGTCTTCGGCAAAACTTGGAAGGCTAATATCATGTTTAATTTCCTAGAACCTATGCTTTATCTCTGGGCTATGGGTTTCGGTTTAGGCGTTTATGTAAATCAAATCAACGGACTATCGTACATAGAGTTCCTCGGTCCTGGTCTGATTGCCTCTGCGGCTATGTTTTCTACAACCTATGAGATGACTTACGGGAGTTACACGCGCATGGATCAGCAAAAAATCTTTCACGGCATGGTCGCAACTCCCCTTAGTATAGACGATGTGATCATCGGCGAGATCCTCTACGGTACTTTTAAAGGCGTACTTTATGGGATAGTCTTCTTGCTGGTTGTTGCGCTATTTGGTCTAGTAAAATCCCCCTGGGCTCTCTTAATTCCCCTCCCACTGGCTCTAATGGCTATAGCATTTTCTATTCTCTCTCTAATCTGGACCAGCCTAGCCCCGAACTATGATTCTTTCGGTTATTTTTTTACCCTCTTTATCTCTCCTATGTTTCTATTCGCCGGAATTTTCTTTCCCGTAACCAATCTCCCGCAGGGCATACGTTTCCTGCCCTGGCTCACTCCACTTTATCATGCAGTCCAAGTCATCCGCCCTCTCGCAATAGGCCAAGTAAGCTGGTCTATCGGAGGGGATTTAGTTTGGTTGGCTGTCTTTAGTATTTTGACAATCCTGATTCCTTTAGTCAGGATAAAAAAGCGCTTGCTAAAGTAAAGTTCCCTACGTTATACCCGCGACGTTTACCACTGCCGGTTAAAAATCTGTCCAATTCTACTTGCAGTGATGTCCATAAACACTCGCTATTTCCTTGTAGGTCATACCTATTATATTAACCGCATTTCGAATGTTCTCTAATATGCCTCCAATAACTAAAGAATCTATCCCGAGACAGAGCGAGACAAAGGGACGGTTCTCCTGTCTCTCCCGTCCCTTCTGCCTTCCGTCTCGCCCTACCCTCTGTCTAGTTGTTGTTCAAACCACTCCCCCTGGCCATTCCTCCACCAAATCCGCCACCATTATGTTGGCCCGCACCTCTACCCATTCCTTGTCCCTGTCCCATTCCCTGCCCAAAACCCATGCCCTTCTTTTGGCCTATTCCTGCACTGCCTGTTCCGTCGCAGGTTGCTTGAATAGCCTCCATCGATTGATAAATCGCATCCGCTTGTGCCTGAGTTAAATTACCCTCAGTAACTCTTTGATCCAGAATAGCTTTTCTCTGCTTGAGATTTTCAGCTTTGAACTCATCTAACTTTCCAGCTTCTTGGGCAATGGTTCCATAGGTTTTACCTGCTGCTCGTTCTGCCGCAACTTGTTCGACTGATTGTCCGGTCAACCCGGCAACAATACCCGCCGGTGTCGTTGCACCTGTAGCATAGGAAGCACCTGCTACTCCTACTACCCCTAAAATTCCGACGATTGTGGCAGCTGCAATGAGTTTCTTGAAACTTTTCATAAGATACACGCTCCTTTTCGTTTTAGGTTGTTTCAACCTTACGGCTTCATATTAGTGAAAAATTGTGGCAAATGTTTGACAAAAGTTCGAAACAACTATGTCATTTTGATACCAGCCATTATTTTGCTGGTTCAACGACACAATATAACCTTCAGCGCTATAATTGTTTCTTTACTTAAGAAAATGCCTATTGAAATCTTCATGAGCTAGGGGTTTACCGTAAAAATAACCCTGTATCAAGTCACAATTTAGTTCTTTTAAAACACTTAATTGTTCGACTGTCTCGACGCCTTCCGCAATAACTTCATAATTAAATGCTTTTCCCATAGCAATAATAATTCCAATGAGTAACCGTTGTTTCTCATTAGAGGTAAAACCATTCACAAAACTTCGATCTATTTTTATGCTGTCCAAAGGTAACTTTTGTAGATAAGAAAGGGAAGAATACCCCGTTCCAAAATCGTCTAGGGATATGCCTATCCCCATACTCTTTAAAGTTAACAAATTCTCTATTACATTTTCAAATTCATTAATTATAGCACTTTCAGTGATTTCCAAATGGAGGAACCTTGGTTCTAAGCCACTCTCATTTAAAGCACATTGTACAACTTTTACAAAATCGTCTGATCTAAGTTGGACAGTGGAGATGTTAACTGCTATAGTTATTGTTTGTTTTCCTTCGGTTTGCCATTGTTTTACCTGCTTACAGGCCGTATTTAAAACCCACTCACCAATCGGTATTATAAGTCCTGTTTCTTCAGCAATCGGTATAAACTCGGTAGGGTCAACAAGGCCCAGCTCATTGTTGTTCCATCGAAGCAGGGCTTCAGCACCAACAACTTTTCCAGTAATTAATCTAACCTGTGGCTGATAGTGTAGCAATAAATTATCTTTAGCTAGTCTAAGATCGCTCTTCAAGCTTTGCTCAATTAACATCTTCCGATTTAACAAAGTGTTCATTTCAGGGATAAAAAACCAGTACGAATTTTTCTGTTCTTTTGCTTTATATAGAGCAGAATCGGCATGCTTAGTAAGATCATCAATGTTTTTGCCATCGTCCGGATAAATTGAAATACCAACACTCACAGTGGAATTGATTTCAGTATCTTGAATTAAAAAGGGCTCTTGAAAAGAAAATATAATCCTATTGGCAACAGTCACCACTTCCTCAAGCTGATTTAAATTATCTAAAATGATGGTAAATTCATCCCCACCCCAACGACATAGGGTATCAGCCTCCCGTATAGATCCTGAAAGTCTTTCCGCGACCCCTTTAATTAATAAGTCCCCACAATAATGTCCCATGGTATCATTAATGTTTTTTAAACGATCAAGGTCAACGAACATTAGTGCTACTTTATTTTTCTTTCGATTGGCACGTGCTATTGCTGTAAATAAGCGATCCTCAAAGAGTCTTCTATTGGGCAGCCCAGTCAATTGGTCATGATGAGCATTATATTCCATTGCATCATAGGCATTTTCTAATTTAATTTGTTGCTTACGGAGTTTATCCGTTAAATATCCTAACCCTAATGAAATTAACAATACAGTAACTGAAAGAGCACCAACAATCACAAAATTATTAGTATCAAATGTTTCATCCATTAAATATTCTTTGAATTCCCAGGCTGTATGTATGAAGGTTCCAATTAAAGATACTATTATTGCGCCCCTATATCCTTTGGTAAAAGCTAAATAACAAGCTGGTACTGCATATAAAATCCATATCCATTCGCACCTGCCATCTGGTGTATCTAAAATTATTGGCAGAAAAAAAATTAAAATAATCCCAAGAATTTTAGTATGTCTAACCGATAACATCATAAATAACCCTTCCAATACGCACAGAATAGCTTAATTTCAATCCCTCGAAACATAGGATATATTGTTATTATACCACGATAACTATGTTAAATTGAATATTACCCCTTTACCAATGTCCATCTTGCCTCTGAGAGGTACTTTCATATAAACCCTCTCTCATAATGTCGATGACCCATGCGATCTGGCTGTGCACATTCAAAATGAAGTTCCCAAAATCCACTGCCACCAGAAAGCCATCAGTTTGATGGTTCCGCTAATATACTCTTAGATGCTTTTTCTCAGAATAGTTTTCCATTGTGTAGCGGACGTACCACGGCACACCTTACGCCTCTAAGGGGAATGGCTAAGAAATAATCATTAGTATCCCTTAGTCATAATAAAAAGAGCAGTATAACCCTTTAGGTTGTAATGCTCTTTTTATTATGATGATAATTTGGGAAATCAAGGATATGCCTCATTACACGGTTTGAAGCTTATCCTTAACCCCTTGAAGTTTTGTACAATCCGGGCACCCTTTACGATCCCCTCCCTCTTTACACGTTTTCAGACAGTTATCAATCGAATTTAAAATAACTTGGATTTCCTCTGATGTTAAATTAATTTTACCCATCTTTAAACCCCCTATAATATCATTTGATCATAAAATAATGTTCCCCAATTTAGCCTGAAACATGTCTTCGCTAATACCCGCGACGTTTACCACTGCCGGTTAAAAAGGTACACTATTTTCAGAATAGTTTCCCATTATGTGGGGAACCACCCAACATATTTATTCTCTTAATTTGGAGATTTTCCTGCTTTCATAGGGAAAACCATCCTCGTTTTCCAGCTGAAAATACGTTTGAATGGTTCTAATGTTTGTTCAAACCACTCCCCCTGCCCCAATGAAGTGTTTGAAAATCCAGCCCATAGTGTTATGGATGGAGACTTTCAATTTCATTAGCATTTCTGACAATCTCTACATATCTTAATAGCTCTTCCTCGAGGTATTCCCCAACAAGAGAAACCAGCTCTGATATATTTTCTCCGTTTGTGTGATAACTTGTGAAGCAATCATAGTATCGTTTACGATCACCGAATTTAATGTTGATTGGAGGACAACCCTCCTTTATCAGCTCAAGATTTAAAAGCAAGCGGCCAGTTCTGCCGTTACCGTCAATAAATGGGTGTATGGCTTCAAATTCCAAATGGAATTGTGACACACGTTCAACCACATGAAGTAAGGAGATTTCCTGGTATTTAAAAATAAGCTGTTCCATTCGCACAGGCACAAGATAGGGCTGTGGCGGGGTATGAATAGCTCCCATTATAGTTACTGGCACACGTCTGTATACCCCTCTATCCTCACGCTTGTCCATCAGAACCAAACTGTGAATGTCTTTGATAACCTTTTCGGACAGTGGAACTTTTTGCTGTACTAATTCCTCAACATAGAGATATGCCTCCTTATGGCCTATTGCCTCTAAATGATATTTCAGTGGCTTTTTATCGATGGTTATTCCCTCTTTGATGATTAAGGCGGTTTCCTGCAGAGTAAGGGTATTGCCTTCTATAGCATTGGAGTTATACGTAAAATTGATCATAAATTCTTCTCTAAATCTTAATAGCTCACCCTCGCTAAGCGGTCTGTATGAATTTAACTCGCGTAAAAGTTCTTCAATTCTATTAAAAGCAACTATTTTACATACCACCTTTTCATCCGTTGATTCCTGCACAGGCACTTTTTGTCTATCGCTAAATTTTATCACCAGGCCATATATTCACGAAAGATCAGACCTAGTAAAGATCAGATCAGGTAAAGACAAGTTCTTAACCCCTTGCTTAATCCATTTAACTTGCTTTCCCTATTATAGCGCGAAAGCGGCGCGTACAAACACGCTTAACCTGTCCGTCAAAGATTATCTTACAACATTGTGTGTGCAATACATCATATACAAACCTTAAACACTTTTCATATGGAATTTATCAGCTAATAGTCCAACCCCAATAGCCGTGATCAAAACAGTGATCAATAGATTAATAAAAATCGTTAGATTAGACGCGTTATACTGGTTATAATTAAAAAGGTATTCTTATCCTTCATGGTGAGCATAGATTACTGACGTAAGAATTGCGGCTATAATCCCTCCTTGCAATCCACAATACCAAGCCAACAGAAGTGACGGTAACACGGTTAATATCCACAGACTTTCCATAAACCCGTCCGATCTGTCGAGTATTATGTCGGCGCTCACCTTGCCATTATATCTGATTGAAGTAGGAGATTGTTGTCGAATCCTGCTTATCTATCTAAAAATTCCACCGAAACAAAATGACTGAATAATTCTTCTGATATTCACTACTAGAATTCGACGTTTTTTATGTTTTTACTAAGTCTATCGAGAAAAAACAACTTTTTTCTCTACAAAAAACTATATGTTGCGCAGAAATTTCGACTGCTTTCATTGATCAACTATGTTATGTTATGTTATGTTATAGTGTAGGATTTTACTAAATATTGATTGTGTGGTTGAAATAATGTCTATATTCTTAAAAAGAGTAAGTATTGTTGATCCCAAAGTGAAAGCTATTATTCGTGGAATTCTTTTCTGTATACTTGCTGCCATTGGTGCGTACATTATAACCTCCTTAAATATTTCAGAAAATCAAGAGGATTACTTAGTCGACACGATACGTATTGGAGCCGCATTCTTTATCTTTCTAAACACTTGGATTACTTTCGATGAAAACCCTCAATCCAATAATATAATAGGCTTAGGTTTTTTGGTGGTTGTAATCTTAGCTTCTTTTCATGTCTCTTTGCAAGATGATCGCAGCTCCATTCTACTCGATATGATTACAGACCTTACAGAAGGACTAATTATCTTTGTCGCGACCAATTGGGGAACAGATAACAAACTAAATAAATCCAAGTCATTAATTATTGCATGTTTAATAACTTTTTTAATAATCAGCTTAGTTCTGGGATTTCATTCAAGTCCAATTATCGGTTTTGTGATAAAGTTTAAAATCATCAAGTATTTTATTATTGTGCTTTGTTTAATTACCCTTGAAAAATCCTTGGCTAAATTAAAACATAATAGCCTTATTACTTATGAGTACATTGCTACGTCATCCTTGTTGTTGATTTTCGGTACAGTATTTACCGCTAATTTTAATGGCTTTTCACATAGCTTTGTTCATTTACTTAAAGTGTTTAACTATTATTGTTTAATGAGGGGCATTTACGTCAGTTCAATTTTATATCCCTATAAAATAACGAAAAGCATATTGAATCAAATCCCTTTAGGCTTATTTGTCTATAATAATAATGGCAAACTTACCTCCGTAAACGAATACGGCAAAAAGCTTGTAGTGGGGGAACTAAACGATATTAGAACCTTAAAACCTGAAAAATTTGAAAAGCATACTATTGACAATAATCCCAATTTGCAGTCATTACTTTACCGGATTGAAAGTTATCATGAAATTCATAATGAGTTATTTTACGTTGATAATCAACAACAAAAACAATATTTTTTAGTTGATGCCTTAAATCTGGGGGATAGTAAAAATTTAGTCATTCTTCGAGACACCGAAAGAGAACAACAGCTAGAAAATATTCAACTTCAAACTAGTAGTCTACTGAATGCAATTAACAATCCATTAGTAATTAACGATGCCAGCGACAAAATTATTCTTTTTAATGAAGCTTTTTTACATTTGATTCAATTACCCGCTTCCGATATTTTAGGATATAATATAAATTCTATAAATAAGCACGTTCAATTAAAATCAGAAAATGAACTTGCTGATGAATTTGCTAACGATCATAAAAATATTTCCATGAATAATGGCAAAGTTTTCTCACTTATCACTCCAGGGGGCTGGAAAAAATATATCATTGGTCAGCCTGCTAGTGTAAAAAATCTCCAGGGAGAAATAATAGGCGGACTTTCAGTGTATTACGAAATTACCGAGATGAAAAATAACCAAGCCAGAATCCGCCAACAAGACAAAATGATTACCCTTGGGGAAATGGCTGCGGGTATTGTACATGAAATCCGCAATCCCTTAACGACCCTAAAAGGTTTTAGTGAATTAATTCTCCATAAGACGGAAAAAGATCAAATCAAACAATTCGCCCAATTAATGATCGATACAGCTAACGATGTCAATAAAATTGTCAGCGACTTTCTTACTTTTGCTAAACCTAGTCCACCCTCGTTTAAGCTACTCGATGCAAATAATCTACTACAATCTGTAGTATCCATGTTAGACTGTCATGCTTACATGCAACGAACTAATCTTAAAGTTATCCCTTGTACGAACCAACTTCAATTCCAAGGCGACGAAAGTCAACTTAAAGCAGTTATCTTAAATATCGCCCTCAATGGCATGGAAGCTATGTCCGATTTATTGAATCCAGTTTTAACGCTTGCTTGTGAATTCGATAAAACTTCAAATACTTTAATTTTTAAGGTATCTGATAATGGCAAGGGTATCCCACCGGATGATCAAGTTAAGCTAGGTACTCCGTTCTTTACAACAAAGGACAAGGGAACTGGCTTAGGCTTAAGCATCAGTTATCAAATTATTAGAGAACACATGGGTCGCATCGATGTTCAGTCCTCGGTAGGATTCGGAACAACCTTTGAAATTAGGATACCTTTGAGTAAAAATAATACAAAATTTGCAGTAGCCTAAGGGGTAGCACCCGTTAATATCCTGCTAACATAAAAAGGCTGGCTGCCTCTGGTTTTTGCTTACATTTTTGTAAACCCATCCTGTTCTAACCTTTTCTGAAGTAAATACAGATTGTAAATTTCTTCATAAAATGATAAAGTTACGAATTTTGTTATACTATAAGTTAATGCCGACTAAATGCCAACTATCCTGCAATTTAGCAGTCATAAGTAATGGCTATATCGACATAATGAAGGAGTGATCTTTTATGGAAGAAACTATTTTAAACGCAGTTGAAAGAACTATGCAACCTAAGCAATGTAGAGAAGCCGGTTTTACACCTGGCGTGCTTTATGGCGATAGTGTTACAAATGCAATTACCGTTCAATTTGAGACGACAGCTCTCAAAAAAGTTCTTGCTACACATGGGTCGAATGCAAAAGTATGGATAAAGTATGGTGGAACAAGAAATTCGGGTTTATTAAGGAAGTTCAAAGGCATCCTGTTTCAGCGAAACTCAGTCATATAGATGTATTCCTTATCTCTCAAGATCACGAGGTGAAAATGCCGATCCCTATAACCTTCGAAGGTCGGGATAGTTTGGCTAATATGCTATTTCAAGTTTATAAATCAGGGATGGAGGTTTTGGGGAAAGCAGCCTTGATACCCGATACAGTAATTGTTGACGTATCAACAATGGCGCTGGGTGATACAATTACTTCAAAGAATTTTAATTTAGACAAACAGATAAAAATTACCGATAGTGAAAACGAGGTCTATGGAATTATTACGCCTCTTAGGGAAATGGCTAAGGAATCAGCAACTGTAGTTGCAACGGAAACGCCATCTGTAGCTTAAACTGTGAAATAATCAGTAGGAGCCATTCGTCACAATAAAAAGAGCATTACACCCTTTTGGGTTGTAATGCTCTTTTTATTGTGACGAGAATTTAACTCGAAAGCAAAGTATCGAAATCAGTCGTGGCATCCTGCAACGATTTTAGACGATTTTGAGCAACATTGAGCTAAGCATAGCTCCAATGCCAGCTATACATGGAAGAGTACAGTAAACCAAGAAAAGCAAAGACAGTTCTTTAATAAATAAGCTCACTTTTTTAACTCCTTTTACTTTTTCTAAGGCTAATAATAAAGAGCTATTGTAAAGTAAAAGGATAAAATAGAAAACACAAACAGAAGGATAAACTTTATTCTGGAAGTAAACTAGACAAGCCATTCACTTTTAGAATAAGGTCAGACATAGCAAGCTGCCACTTAGCACGTTGGAATCCATTTCTAGCGATCTCTATCTCCACTTTTTGACCAGTTTTCCGATCATAGGCTGCACCATGTTCAAAAACACCGTCTTTATTAGCAATGTAGAACAAATTATCAGTCGCAAAAGAACCATCTGGTGCGTAGCATCTAAAGGCACTAAACCCTTGCTTGACATTCAACAAATCATGACCAAAATAAACTAATTTACTTTTATTCAAGCCAAATAGATTCGCTAAAGTAGGGTATAAGTCCATCTGTCCCCCAGAAATGTGCCGTACCCCTGCATATCTCCCATTGGGCATTCTAATCAGCAATGGAACCTTACGTAATTCAAGAGAAGTGTATTCATTACTTGGCTTAGGCGAATTTAAAA
Source organism: Desulfitobacteriaceae bacterium (assembly GCA_049302575.1). Lineage (GTDB taxonomy): Bacteria > Bacillota > Desulfitobacteriia > Desulfitobacteriales > Desulfitobacteriaceae > JBAQMG01. The sequence continues at coordinate 20,563 of JBAQMG010000119.1, forward strand.
ACTTCAATATATCCTGATCTTGTAAGTATTGTCCGAAATGGTCACCGTAAACCACGACCACCGAGTTATCGAGAATTCCCTGTTGCTGTAGATTATCCATAAATTCTCCAAATGACTTATCCGCATAATGCTGCGCTTGGAGATAATTTGTGAACATATTGCTGAATTCTCCCTGGGGTATATTCAGTCCTTTCTTCCCCTCAGGAATCCCATTCCAAGGATAATGAGCACTAAGGGTAATGATAAAGGAAAAATAGGGTTGTACTTTTTGCTGAAGCATGGGTAGCGTCTGTTTAAACATAGACTCATCAGACAGGCCCATGCCCAATTTTTCATCGATCTGGAAATCATTTTCATTATAAAACTTATCAAATCCCTCTTGGGGATACATTTTATTCCGATTCCAGAATTCAGGCTTATACGCGTGGAATGCGAAGCTTCCTGTAAATCCGGCATCTTTGAGTGCTCTAGGCAAGGAATAATACTTATTTAGTGGTTTCATAATATAATTTGAACCAGTCGCTGCAGGATAAAGGGAATTTAAAGACATAAACTCAGCATCGGAAGTAGTCCCCTCCGCAATTTGGGTAAAATAGTTGTCAAAATACATACTACTTTTAAGCCATTTGTTCAGATTCGGAGTAACCTCTTGGCCATTAATCGAGTTGTTAATTAAGAACCCTTGCATGGCTTCTAATTGAATAACAATCAGGTTTTTACCTCGAGCAACTCCCTTTAAATTAGTTCCTTCTAGCTTTTGATGGTGCTCCATCCAAGTTTTCAACAGTTCAATTTTGCTGACAAAATCGGTTTTAGCATCCTTAATATTAACAAATTGATATAAGTCCAATAAGTGATAATTAATTACACCCATTTCCTCAAGCACAGTGTTATTCCAGTTCAGTCCCACATAAGCGTTTTTATCAAAAGATTTGGTAACAGTTCCCAAAAGTATTCCAAAAACTAAAAAACTGCTGACTAACACCGCAACAATTTGAGCAATTCTCCTGACAATCCCTGTTTTCGGAACAAACTTGTTGCTCCTTCTTAGAAAGAATACATAGGTCAATACAAGAAGATCAAAAAAGAATAGTAGGTCTCCTTTGTTAACCAGTGTAATGATACTCCCAGATACTCCCTCGAGTTGTTTAGCTTGATATAGCACTGGAATCGATAAAATAGTGTGGTAAATCCGGTAAAATAATAAATCTGCCCATATTAAAGCGCTCAGTAAACAAGCAAATAAAAGCAAGGCCATCTTCCTTGCCACAAGGGGCAATAAGTAAGTCCAAATAGAAAGAGCCAGTAAAACCACAAAAGTGCAAACCGACATACTCCAAGAAGAAGTAACTCCTATAAGATGATTAAAATAAATAATTTTAATCAATAACAAGAAATCCACGATAATAATTTCATAATTACAGCTAATAGTTTGAATAAATCTTCTCCCTAGGGCTATTTTTTTAAAACTTAACAACCATCATTTCTCCATATTTCTATAGATTATCAGTAGGTGGTTTTTCTGTTAGGCAAATTAATTTTCATCAATAATACAGTCCTCAAGCGAGGTCAATTCTTCGTCCTGGTACTGTGGCTCTCCTAGATCATTTATCCGAATGTCCCCAGCCTGTCCGTACTGGTAAAGCTGATCCAGCAATTCGACGGCGGCGCGAATTCTAGTTCTTAATAGATAACCCCGGTTTTCAGAGGCCTTAAAAACCTCATGTACGTCAAAATTGGGCTTCCAGTCGTAGGCACGACCGTGAAAAACCTGGACTTTTTTCAGAACTTGCAGAATTTCAGCCTGATTAAGCGGTTGAAGCTGGGGTGCGGAGATAATATGATTGAGAACTTTTTCAATGGGCTCCCGTTGGACGCGATCAACATATGCTGTAGTGAGATTTTCAAAATCATGTTTGGACTCTATGACATCCTCTCGATAAGATGCACCCATGGCAAACATAGTAAAGGTAGACTTTAGGCGGGAATATTGCTCTGGAAATAAGAAAGCTGCCATATTATTATAGGCGATAAGGCGGGCTTTTTTGCCAAGACGTCCTATCAATTCCGTTTCGTCATACAGTATTACCCAACCATTAAAGCCTAATAATTTAAACAGATTACTTAACATACTGAAGTAGTCCATACTATGACGCGTTTTACTAAAGGGAACTGAATAGCGCACCGATTGATCAAAAATCCTTTTGTAGATCTGTCGCAGGAGGGTATTATTGATGAAGTCACCCTCCAGATCTGCCATTAGCAAATATTTCTCATCTGGATCATCCACACCCAGATAGGATCTTAAAACGAAAAACAGCTTGTCTGTGTCCAAGTGTTTACTGGTAAAGGCTAGCAGATCCTGAGCTAGGGGGTTCTTAAGGGTAATATCTTGCAATACATGTTGGAATCCTGGTTGCAAGCGCCCCGGCAAATATGTATTGCTAACCAGTTTCTGATAGGTCAGATATAGTTTGTCCAATGGGGTTTCTTTACTCAGGGAAAGCAGGCTGACGACCATATTGTTACTATGGGCTAGGTTAAATACGGTATTCAAAAGATGGGTTTTACCCTCTCCATACTTCCCAGAAACCACCATACCACTGGATTCTCCAGTATCTCTGATCCGATCTAGCTTGCAGGATATCTGCTCCATTAATTCTGGACGGGCTGTGGAGAAGTAATGCCCCACCGCTCGGGAAGACACTCCCGAACGCAAGGCCTCAATGATCCTCTGAGCTTCAAAATCCATTATACTGCTCCTTCCTCCTGCAAAGTAGTCAGGACTACCCGCCTAGGCAACGATACTTTGCCAAACCGAGACTTAGCATGGAGTTCCTCAGCTGTGCTCAAGCTTATCGGAATGGCCCCTTCCTCAAGCCGATTGATAACCTGTGCGAGACGTTTAGACATTTTCATGATATTTTCTGGCGTATATACCTCATCAATCAAGCGATCCAGATCCACAATGTCGGCGAAACGATTAAAACGGGCACCTTCAATTTCATTCTGAATGCGCATCCACAGTGCCTGATAAGACTTCAATCCCCTAGTGTCATCGTCCATCAGACTGCGATCAAACGCAAAAACAAACATGGTGTGTTTTAAGGTATCAATTTCATCAATCAATTCACGGATGCTTTCGTAGGCATCTTCACGTTTCAAACGCGTATAACGCAGAGTGCTTTGCAGATTATCTGAATCCACCATAACTTCCAGATTATCAATCGAGATAATCAGACCCTTGTAGCCTGCTAAGCAACAAACCTCTACCAATGAACGCAGCATGTGCCTAGCATTGTATTTTGTGATTTTGTTCGGTGACAAACCCAAACGCCGAAGAGAAGAAAGTTTGGCTTCTCGGTTGCCTTCCAGCCACTGCAGCAACAGCTTACGGTTGCCTTCTTCCAACGTGGGGTGACCCAAAATACCGCCGGTCAACATGGCACAAGTCAGGGCAAAATTATTGTCTATAAGCGGGTTGGAGAGAAATAGCTTTTCCAGCTGCTCCCTAATCTCCCGTTTGGTCAAGGGATCCAGCTTTCCCTGGCTGGATAAAAAATCAGCAAAGCTAAGATCTACTGGAATAACCTCGGGATTATACCCCAACTGCCGGATGACTTCGTGGCTACATAGTTGTAACCGTTCCAGCAGCTTGATCTGGCGTAAGATCGCAGTATAGATTTCCTTGAAATCATGGATCCATAGTTCCTGCGCCGAAAGGCTAATCGAAATATAGCCCATATTTTTCGCTTCCAGTGCTAATATTTCTAAAAAGTGAGTTTTGCCACTCCCTGTGCGGCCTGTCAAAAACTTTATTTTACTGCCTCCACTGGCCAGATAGTTCGCCAAATATTTTTCCTTCCAAAAATCCATGATGAAATCGCTACCAACTGATATTTCCTGCAGAATTTGGCTGTGTTCTGGAGCCAGTCCTTTCCTTAAGCGTGCCAAGGCGGATTTGATATCATTCCCCAATTTTCTTACCCCCTAAACTCGATGTTCGATGTTCGTTATTCGAATGCTAACTCGAAAAATCGGATAGTAGCCAGATACTGTTCTCGACCCTCCTTATCTAGGATGCGGATAGCCTTGTTGATGTTGCGACTGGGGCCAAATTGAAACTGCCGACCATCGTCAGTGGAACGCAGTTCTTCAGCATAAAGGCGAGCCAAGTCAAAAGCGAAGCTCTGCAGGTCGTAATCTTTGCGAAAGCGACGCATGGGGGTTAAGATAGCGTAGAGATTCTTCAAATAGATATCTCCCCCTGTCGAAGTTGGCACTTGACCCTGGTTTTGTTTTAATTGTAGCAAATCGTAAGCTGCTGCCAGCTCCTTGACAAAGCTCCGGGGATCAAAAGCTGCCTTCAACAGTTTATCCCGGCTAGCTTTTACATCTTGCACAAAGGCCAAGGGACGCAAACATTGGACACGTTTACGATCTAGGTATAAATCAAGATTTTCAATATCCACCCTGACCCGGAATGGAAACAGCTCATAAGTAGGAAATTCTCCTTTTACGTCCACCTCTAGACGATCGCAACAGGCTAGCATTTGTTCCACAAAGTCGCCATTTTCAACATAAGCGCGAATCCCGAAGTCGTCGACCTGTGTTTGCATCCCTTCCATCAAGGTTTCTTGTTCCTTCAGGTAAGCACGCATAGCTCCCAGATCCCTAGTCCAGCTCTTAAGATCACCCTTTTCCATATTTTTACTCAGGTTCTTAAGCAGTTTTTGCTGACTGTTGATCTTATCCTTAAGCTCTTTTTCTACAACCAGCATTTGTTTGTATAAATCCTCATAATCCGTCATTTTATTGCTCCTTCATCTACCTTTTTGTTACAAAAATTAAAATTATGAATTCGTATGAATTCGACAACTAAACTAAATTTTCCTTCCGAGCTTGCCGCAGCAATTTAATAATATCATACTAATTGGCTGATTTCCGTAAACTAAGTCGGATTTTGGATATAAGTAAACCAGATATGATGTTGTATTGAATCGTGGTACACTAAATGTATTATCATTGTTAATCACAATAGTATTTCCACAGCAGAATGAGTGCAACCATAGCAAGTTAAAATTAGAACGATAGGTGAGAAAAAGTATGGCTTTTGGCTTTTATGGTCAACTGAAAAAACAGTTATTTTCCTGGCAGGAGGAATGCCTAGATATCTGGTTTCGCAACCAAAGTAAAGGGATTATCAATGTTGTGACTGGGGCAGGCAAAACTATCCTAGCCTTGGGAGCCATAGCAAGGCTGGAATATGTATTGTTAACAGAGACATCCCCTGCTTTAAAGATCAAGATTGTCGTGCCCAAGGTTTTTCTGGCAAATCAATGGGTTAAGAGTTTGCAGGAAGATCTGGCTGTTTCCCCTGATGACATTGGGGTTTATTACGGGATGCACAAAGACCCACCTACCCGTAAGTACATGGTTTATGTGGTAAACTCGGCTCGCTACACTTTAGCTCGACATGTACTTGACGACTATCGGCAAGGTAGTCCTATCTTGCTAATCGCGGATGAATGTCATCACTATAGCAGCTTGGAAAATTCTCGCATCTTTAATTTTATTTCGCAAATTCCTATTCAGGATCAGGCTTTGCATTACTATGCTCTGGGTTTATCCGCCACCCCAGAAACAGTAGCTTTTAACGAAAAACTGGTGCCTGCTTTGGGCCCGGAGATCTTTAAATACGGCTTTGTCGAGGCCTTGAATGCCAATATCATAAGTTCTTTTACCATTTTTAATCTAAAATTGAGCTTCACGCGCTTCGAAGAAGAACAATATCAGGACTTAACCGATCAACTATCACTCGCTCTAAAAATCCTCATGCCTTGTTGTCCTTTTCTGAAAGGTTTAAACAGACCGCATTTCTTTGCAAGCCTAGAACAATTGGCTAAAACATCCCCTGATGATCGAATAGCTGATCTGGCCCGTTCCGTACTCTTCCTCGCCACCTCTCGCAAAGATCTGATCTACCGAGCCGAGTCCAGGATAAGCTGTGTCAAGAAGCTTCTGACCCAGCTTCCCCAAAGCTCCAAGATTTTGATTTTTAACGAAAGAATTGAGATGGCGGATACTCTCTATGAAGAGTTAAATTTGCTGTTTCCTGGACAGGTGGGGCGTTATCATTCCGAAATGGACGAGCGGCTTAGAAAAGATATCTTGCGCAAATATCAAGATGCCCAAATTCGCATCCTCGTAAGCTGCCGTGCCCTAGATGAAGGCTTGAATGTACCCGCCACCGATATAGGGATCATCGCTTCCTCCACCAGCAGCAACCGTCAGCGCATTCAGAGGTTGGGCAGGATTTTGCGCCAATCTGGTAAAAAAAATATGGCTAAACTGTATTACCTCTATATCGGATCCTCCAACGAGGAACAGGACTTGCTGGCTGATATTTCGCGCGACCTGTCAGGGGTCATTCCAATCCTAGACTTGGAATATGATCAGGATAGCCAGACCTTCCTTCATTCTGCCTATCAGATCCTAGCAGATCGTGTTCTAGCTCATACCCATCGAAAGGGCTGGAGTACGGAGATAATTGCTGAGATCAATCGAAATCTAGAGCGTGGCAAGCTAGGTTGTGATTGGTGGCTCTCTGAGCAGGACTGCCGTTTGAAGCTACAGAACGCTTCCTCACGTTCGGAACAGAATTACTGGGTTAGTATGCGCTTACTGGTGAAGGCCAGTCTCAACCGCTTAGCCGAATAGCTTAACCTCTCCTCATTAAAAATTCCTGAACTTTTTTGTTCTGCTTATTCATATTATGGGACAATGTGTGTCGTGCTAATCACATCGTCGCTTACTATCTACCTATTTTTCAAACATTGTTGATACACTAGCTCAACAGCCTCCCTATCCTGCCGGCATTTCAGCAGGTATACAGGAATTCTGGAAAGCATCTCTCCGAGGTTGTTAAGACACATTGACATTATCTGCTTATCATAATAGGGTAAAAAACACCTTGGCAAAATTTTAGCAACTGCAGTCGATACAGGCAAACGGGCAATTGTATTTTCAGCTGCCTGCTCCAATAGTATTATCGCAACCAAAGGAGCAGACTCGTTACGAAAAAGCATTTTTTTCCCACTCCAAGGAGTACCATGTACATAGGTTTTTTCATTCTCTAATCTTAAAATTGGTCTATCATCATTTAGAACAAGAGCATGCATATGCTCTGCCCACAGTTCTGCCTGCGTAGACTTCCCTGTTCCAGACGGAGCGGTAAAAATAATCCCCTGCCCTTCCCAAGAAATAGCTGAGGCATGTATTGCCATACCCTGTTTGAAGAGAGCACGGTTTCGAAATAATATTTCACACAAAAAACTAGAGACTTCAAATATATCAATTTGATTGCTACTGTTCTCCAAATAGGTTATCTCCGCACAGCTCCAGTCTTGATTGGCATCAGCCCGGCAGATAATTTCTTCTGTATCTCCTGCACAACAATAGATTGAAGTATCATAGTATCCCTCAGAGTTACAAACCCATTTAGCCTCTTCATCCACTAACCTAAGCCCCTCCGGCTTGGCTATTTTGACACTAGGTTTAGTCACTATCTCTAGATCTATATATGAAGACTCCCCGATCAAAAAGGGTTTAAGAAATGGTAGAACATTTATTTGATTTGAAACAACTTTCATGAACACTCCAGCAATATTATATACCCTTTCTTTCATCATGATTTCCTCCACTATAAAAGATAACCTGTCATAATTGACAGGTTAGAATTAAGGCGATCTATTATTCCGATTAGGGTTTACCTTTGCCCTTGCCAGGATTTTGATCTTTTAGACCGTTCCCTAAACCATTCAAAAGTCCATTAATATCTGGTCCATTGTTAATGCCCGAATTAGAGAGCGCAGCAGCCAAACTTTCTTCTGCCCGCAGTTCAATATATTCAATATTTGGTTTAATATATGGTTTCATGTTACACCTCTTTTCTATACTCAAAATATAGTACCCTCAAGGTTTACGAAGTATTTTATTGTGAACATTTTGTTGTGAGTATTTTGCACTTCAACTTTTACATTATGTTGAAAGAATAGTAGCATACTGCCCAAATAATGTCAACATAACTTTTTGATGAAGAATGCATTTCTTCTGCTCTCCAATGTTAGAGTCAGGAGAAATCAGTCTATGTTTTGAATGGAGAGATTTTTGACGTTCCAATAGTTTCCCTCCTCGATTCTCCCACGTTTAGGTAAAGCGAGGAAAAGTGGGGAAGAATTTTCTTTGAAACGCATGTTATCATTTTTCTCTTCAATTAATTTGCTATCTCGAATTCTTAGTACTCGTGAACATATTCTTAAAGCCGTCAGTCGATGTGTAATAACCAAACAAGTACATTGATAACCCAAATCCTTTATCGCCTCCAAGACATTCATTTCGGTTTCCATATCTAAGGCTGAAGTAGCTTCATCGAGAATCATAACCGGAGCCTTCTTTAAGAAGGCACGGGCTATAGCAATCCTTTGGGCTTGTCCCTCAGAGAGACCATGACCACGCTCCCCAATGACGGTGTTCAGACCTTTGGGAAGCTCTTCGATAAAGCTCCACGCACACGCCGCACGGGCTGCTTTTTCCATTTCTACCTGAGTGGCATCCGACTTTCCGCTTCGCAAATTATCCGCAATCGTCCCACTAAAAAGGGTATTTCCCTGTGGCACATAGGTTACCCATTCCCGAGTAGCTGCTGAGGCTTCATATCGACCGCCTGAAGTGCCCGTAGTAAAGCACACCTTCCCTTCGGAGGGGCTAAGCAGTGCTAGGAGCAGTCGGATTAAGGTCGTTTTACCCTCGCCTGAGGGACCAACTAATGCAACCAATTGACCAGGGAATATTTCCATCGTTACCTTATCCAAGATAGGCTTGCCATCAGTATAGTAAAAGCTGACCTCATGCATGCTTAATCCCACATCTTTAAAAGCTGGTACCTGTCTTGCTCTTTTTTCCAAGGACATTGTCTCCAGTTCCATTAGCCGTCCTGCTGAAGCTATCATAGCCATAATTTGGGGAAATGATCTCGCCAATCCGATAAATGGTGCTTGAACCTGCTGTACCAATTGAAGAAAAGCAGTTAAGGTGCCAAAGCTGATCGCTTTTTGGGAAAGCCTATAGGCACCCCAGCCAAACGCCAAAAAATATCCTGCCCAATACCCCAACCCAATTACATTATTGGCAACAAGGGTAATCCTGTTTCGTTGAATAATCCATTTCATACGATTTTCATGTAACCCTTGTAAGGCATCGCGATTTTGTTTTTCTAAGCGAAAACTCTTAATAATAATAAAATTTTGTAATGCTTCTTGAATATACGAACGATAGGAACTCTCTGATTCTTGAACCTTGACATGCAGATATTTAAGTTTATGTCCCCAAATCCGACTGAAAACCACAGTGGAAGGTCCCATAATAAAGGCCAAAATTGCAAGCTTGGGTTCATAATACAGCAACGTAAAAAAAGAAGCTATCAATTGAACCCCCAGAGAAAAAATACTTGGTATAACACTGACTAGGCAGTTTGTTATGTTATTGACATCACTTGTCAAACGTGTTAAAAGATCTCCACTATGATACGCCGAAAGTGGTAACCATTCCGTTTCCAACAATCGTTTAAAAAAGCGTTGCCGCATGACATTGGAAAATGACTCTGAAATTCGTACTGAAAGAAGTGCTTCCCCTACTCTCATTACTAGGTTCATAATAATTAGTCCTGCAAAAATAGCAGCCGCGATACCAGCCATATTCAGCTTATCTGCCACTGCATAATCCACCATATTCTTAGAGGCAATAGCAGTCGCCACACTCATAAGCGCCCCTAAAGCATTTATTAAAAGAATGACTGCAAGACCTGGTAGAAATGCGCTAATATCAGGCTTAATCCAATTAATCGCTACCCAGATATTCTTTATTTCATGCTTAATTTTCATACTTATTTACTCCTAACCAGTTATGCTTTAATATAATACAGATACGTCGTTTAATATTTAATGTAACAGAATTCAATACCTGTTTCTATGTTAATTTTACCATAAATGATTTTATATAGCAGTAAGAATTTATTTCTCTTTCACTAATTTTTTTGTTGCAATTTTAAGTCAGATAAATATTAAGAAACATCTTAGTTAAGTATTGACAAATGAGATAATCAAATCATATAATAACATCAAGAAAACTTATATTGACAAAGGCAAAACAGTCGAAAGACTGCGACGCAAAACTAAAGGGTCTAAAGGATTTATTCCTATGACAGCCAGTTGCCAAATGTGAATTAATAATATTAATTCGAGATTTTGTGCAACTGACA
>JBAQMG010000120.1:0-7291 GCA_049302575.1 Desulfitobacteriaceae bacterium
CAATAGCAGTATTAAGGTCTGTTTGCAAAGCTTTAGCAACGGTAGTCATCGCAGTATTGTTAGTATAGGCAGCAGTCGTAGTTACCTGCATGGTCACACCATTAATATTGATATTGAATTTACTGCCTGCTGCAACAGTAGTACCATTGTAATTATCAGTACCGCTAATACCACCAGTAGCACTCGCTGTAGTCAGCAGTGTATCCAATACCGAGCCGCCAGCGCCACCCGTGGTAAGTTTGATTTCCGAAGCAGAGCCGTTCGAACCGCTGGCAATAACCAAGCTGCCTCCTGCAGAGGCATAACCAGTAACATGAGCCACATTAGAGCCACTAGCATCAATAGCAGCATTGATTTGGCTGATAATCAAGCTGGCTGCCGCCGTTCTCGAGGTAGCATTGCCGCTAGTGCCAAGCCCGCTGTTAATAGTATTTTGCTGGGTTGAAGTGAGATTTTGCCAATTAACGGTAATATTGGTACCGTCAATATTAATCGTCTCTGCCTTAAAGGTAGCGGCAGCAATTGCTGTAAGACCCGCCATAGAAGCACCAGCAGTCATTATTGCATTGGTCAACTTACCAACCACTGCGCCAGTAGTCCCGCTTTGACCAGTTGTAAGACCAGCTGCACCGGCTATACTTCCATCAAGCAGGTTTTTGGTGTTAAATTGGGTGGTGTTACCGATGCGGTCGATTTCGCTCTTGAGCTGTTTGAACTCATCGCTCATTGCAGCGTTGTCGTTGCTGGTGTTAGTGCCGTTGCTACCCTGAACAGCCAATTCACGCATACGTTGAAGAATGCTAGTGGTTTCACTTAGAGCACCTTCAGCGGTGGCCGCCAAAGTAATACCCGTTTGTGCATTACTGGAAGCTTGGTTCAAGCCACTGATCTGACCACGCATTTTTTCGGAAATGGACAGACCCGCTGCATCATCCGCGGCACTGTTGATCCGCATTCCCGAAGACAGTTTTGCCAGGGAGGCCTGTGTGGCCTTTTCGTTTATCCCCAACTGGCGAGTGGTGTTGAGAGAAGCAATATTATGATTGATAATCATGGTTTTATTCCTCCTTGATTTTTACATCAGGCATCCTTGCCCGATTTATCGATGTCCTCCAGCTTATCTCTCCCTCCGGCCGGTTGGAAGATAGTCAGCTGTTTGACATGTACACTTTATATATCGAGAGGTTGGTGAGAAAACTTAAGGAGTTTGAGAAAGTTTTTTGGGTAAAAGGGGTAAAAGGGGTAAAAGGGGTCAGACCCCAACACACTCTAGTTTGCACCAATTTCCTGATTGGCAACATATTAAGCATAGCCAACTCCGATTCTACCAATTGCTTGGTCTGTCATGCCTGATATCTAACCGTTTATAATGCTTATCCCAAGTAACCACATCCTCCGGGGGGTTAGCTTTAGCATGTGCCGCAATATAAGCATCCACAAAATCAACCTTTTTAACGGAAAAATCAAGCAGTGCTTGTTGTACGACAGCTTTTTCCTCAGTTTCAACACCAATTGCATTAGTGAATTTCAACAAGGCCTCTGAAATGTCTGCTGGTTGTGCTTCGTAAAAGGACTCTAATACCCAACAACACTCGGCCACAACTATGGCAGACAAGCGCAAACCTAATTCTCCCATCTCGACTTTTAGAATCAGATCTTCAGCTCCCTGTGCCATCTCTTGGGGATCACCCGTAATAATTCGGATGATTACATTAGTGTCCAACCAAAGTCTCCTCGCCAACTATCCTTCCTCCCCATCCTTTAACTCTTTCTGTGCCATCTTCTCATACACTTCTTGCCTGATTTCATCAACTGGTTTAAATGACTTATCTGTTTTTAGAATCCCAAATAGTTCCGTAATACGTTGTCGCTTAACAACTTCAACCTTAACTTCACCGTTTTTCTCAGCAATAAATGTCAACTGATCTCCCTCACCAATACTTAGCTTTTTTCGTATTTCTATAGGGATAACTATTTGCCCACGGCTAGATATTCTGCTCGTAGCCTTTACTACGCTGTGTGCTTGATCGTCAGAAAACTCAATTATGCTCATTTGGCAGCCCCTTTACTTACTTACTTACTTTTAAGTCTTATTTATATATTAATCTTACCTATCTGAATTGTCAAATATTATCATTAAGCTTATCACTTATGTTGATAATTAAAAAAGAAGTAAGCTGCAACTTGCACCTTACTTCTTGATTGGTAATCCTTTCAGCTTATCCAACTCCGATAAATCATTAGGCACGGCAGCTCGTTTATTTTCGGCCGCGATAGCATCGAAAATCTCACCACGGTAAATCTTGATTTCTTTCGGAGCCTCAATGCTCAGACGGACGCTATCGCCTTTGATACTGACCACCGTCACCACGATGTGGTCACCGATGACAATTCGCTCGCCAACCTTGCGGGTTAGTGCCAACATCTTACTTTCCCCCTTGGACAGCTTCTTGCGGCAAGCCGTCAGGAAACAGTTTGTGACAGATTGAATACTCCGGCTTGTTCAGAATGACCTGCCTACCAGTATGGTTGATCCCATTGATTACCAAGGGTGCCAAGAGGTTCACCGTCATATCGGCCAGTTTTCCTTTCACAGTAGAGATCAAAAATACCCGGGGTGGATTTTCCCGGGAAAGCTCCAGTTCCTTAGCAACTTCATCCTCCAAGACAAATTCATAGTCATCGAAAAAAGAAAAAGGATCAGCCAATAAGAAAGTCAAATTGGCTTCTGTTGTCGACTGCAGAAAGGAGAAAGGACTTTCTGTACCATGCAGCAGATAGACAAAAGTCTTTTCATCAGGAAAACCAGGGATTCCGTGGGGAAAGTTGATTAATTGCTCTTCTGCCACTTCTAATTCACCAAATCTGGTTGACTCTATTTTCATAGTATTGCCTCCTGTGGGATATATCATAACGTATGGTCAGGCGCTCTTCAGGCCTTAACATCCACTACTGATATCTCAATACCGGGGTATTGAGTGACTCGAATATCGACACTCCCGGGCTGGTACTCCCCTTGGACAGTGCCTGGTTGTATGTTAAAGTTTACTTTTCCCGCGCTGGGGTTGAATTGAACCGGATTAGCTTGATATTGAATGTTAGGCGCGTCGATATGTGCCCAAGTAATACTAGGGGCTTCAGAACGGGTGGATTCGGCGGCTATGCTGGCAAGCGCATTTGACTTATTCTCAATCCGAGTCAATTGGCGGCCTTCTTTGACAATTCGGGTGATCGTACCCATGACAGCTTGCTTACCAAGTGCGGCGTTGTCCCGGGCAAAGTCGGCGTTGTTCTTAAGACCGATGGAGTACCGACAGGGCGTCTGGTCGATAGTCAGTTCCCCGCGGGGTTGACGAATCTCCAACGTCGCCGGTGTCGTCTCCATTTGCAGCACAGGCCGAGTGGATTGCTGGTTTAACCAAGCATTTTGAAGGGTATATGCCAGACGAATGGACTGGGTAGAAATGTTGATTCGGAGCATATGCGCTAAACCTGTTTATCGAACATCATACTAGCCATTTGGCTGAAAGAACTCAAGCTATCCAACAAGCGCTTGGGCGGAATTTCATCCAGAACTTCGCCGCTTGCCTGATCAATAAGCTTGACCATAATGCGCTGGGATTTTTCATGAACACTAAACTCCAAGCGCTTATCGATAATTCCCATGAGGCGATTGAGCCTTTCAGCTGCTTTTTCCACTTGCTCACGCGGTATCTCTTCACGGGCAGAGGGAATTTCTTGCTTACGATTAACAACTTTACGAGAAATCTCTTGGGAACGTTCCAGCTTTTGCCCGGGAAAGGCATCCATTGGAAGTATAGTGGACTGGGTATTGGGTTGAATAGGATTAAACATTGTTAAGCCCTCCTTCTTACAGGGTAAGTTGGTGGTTAATCAAACTATAAGATCCGCTATCCTTAGATGGTTTGATTAACACTTAGTGAATCCTTGACTGAGCTGGTGTTAAACAAACTATCCTCTACCTCATAAAATCAACTAACGACGTTTGGATAATCTGAGCCCCAACGGATAATGCCGCCTTGTAGGTATTTTGCTTATTGGTAAAATCCGTAATTGTTTTAGCCATATCCGCATCTAGAATACTTGAAAGGTTCGTTTGCAGATTGATTGATGTGGAATCTAATTGGTCTCGAATTGCCGTCACCCGGTTAGTGCGCGCCCCCAAGTCTGCTTGTATAGCTAAAACATTATCAATATTCCCGTCGATATTCTTTAAGGCATCCTGAATACCAGTTGCATCGTCGGTCTTAAGTGCCGTACTTAAATTACTCAAGGTATCAAGTATCCCCGGGACACCCGTGCTAGGAGTTTTAAACAAGGTTTGACCATTTACAGAAATGGGGAGAGATAAATTATTTCCTACTTCAAACATTATAGCCTGATTATTTCCCTGCCACGTTCCATCTGATTTTACCAGTTCAAGATTCGTTTGCGTACCAGAGAAAATATATTTTGACCCAACTTGAGTATTAGCCATCATCTTGAGTTGTTCTGAAATTTGATACACTTCGTCAGCCACGGCCTTTTTATCCGCAACGGCTAAGGTTCCATTGGCGCCCTCTACCGTAAGCTCCCTTACGCGTTGTAGCATCGACGTCATTCCCGAGAGGGTACTATCCGTCGTATTCATAAATGACAACGCCTCATCAGCATTGTTCTTCCACTGCTCCACAGCAGAAATATTGCTCTTCATGCGTAAGGCATTTTGAATTCCTACGGGATCATCAGAAGGCTTCGTGATTCGAAGACCGGAAGATAGCTGATTTTGTAAATCAGCTATTTTCCCTTGGGATGACTCCAAATTGCGCAAGAGGTTTTGACTGAGCATATTATTGGTAATCCGCATCCTCTATCTCTCCTTATCTCGTTGTTCCCATCCGGTTCACAATCGTATCCAGCATATCATCCATCATCGTAACCATCCTGGCAGCCGCAGCGTAACTCTTCTGAAACTTCACTAGGTTGGTCATTTCTTCATCCAGCGATACCCCGGAGAAGGATTGCTGTTGATTGGAAATTTGCGTCACCAAAACATCCTGCCCGTCTTTCATCCGAGTAGCTTGCTGAACATCAACACCCATTTGAGCAACATTAGCCCCGTAATAATCTCCGAACGAAGACGCAGGCACAGGATTTGTACTAGCGCCCCCCCCTGTTGGATCAAACATGCCTGCCTGGATTTGGGTCTGCAAAGCGGACCACCCTCCAGACAAAGATGAAATCGCAATCGCAACACTGCCATCTCCCACCGCAGTATCTGTTAAGGGATTCCCGGCAGCGTCTGTATTAAGACCAGTTGCGATCATCCCCAAGTCTCCACCGATGACTGAATTCAAAGTAATATTTGCTGCGGTGACAGGAGACGCCGTGCTTGGAGAAGAACCATCCGGAAGAGTAAAAAAATCAATTCCGGAACTGACTGTCAACCCCTGTCCAGTCTTATGTAAGGCATTCACAGCCGTCGCAATTCCTTGTGCCAGCGCATCAAATTGCCCACCGAAGGTTGGCAGATAAGTATCCCTAATTTCAAGGCTTGCCTGCAAAGAACCCATTTTTTCTCCAAAATCAAGAGGGTTACCAGCCAAGGCCGCATCGGCATCTGCCGCCCATTTTACCGTAGCAAACGGTTTCCCACCCGGTCCGGCTGGGGCTGGTTCTTCAAGCAGATTTACTCTGCTATTGTCAATTAGCACCTGCGGTGGACTAACACTATCACTCCCTATAACTATTGAATAGTTATTCACTTGACGATCGGTAAAGGCAGGATCCCTCGTTTCAATGACACGGACACTGACAAGGTTTGCTAAATCATCGACTAAACTATCCCGTTTATCCCGTAAATCGTTTGGACTATCCCCACTGACTTCCGCATTTTTAATTTGCATATTTAATTCTTTAATTTGCTGGGTATTATCATTTATTTGTTTAATTTTTACTCTAACACTAGTATCCTGATCCTTTTGTAGATCACTAATCTGCTGCCCTAAATTATGAAAACTATCGGTTAGGGTTAACGCCCTTTCGCGTACTACCGCTCTAGCCCCCATGTTCTCAGGATTTTTAGATAGATCACCCCAAGCAGTCAAGAAATTATCCATATCAGCATGCAAACTATTGTCACTTGGTTCATTAACTATACCTTCGATTTTTTGTAAAGCATCCTGTCTTCCTGCCCAATATTGTTGTTTAGAAGTTTCCCAACGCAATTGACGATCTATGAAGGCATCTCGCGCCCGTGTTATATTTTCTACGCTAACCCCCGTCCCAAGACTGATATTATGCCCATTATCAAAGGTTGACCAGGGGGTAGTAGCTTGTAAATTAGCATTTTGACGGGAATACCCTAGTGTAGAAGCGTTAGAAATATTATGTCCCGTTGTATTTAAGGCAATTTGCTGAGCTTGTAAGGCTCGACGCGAAATTTCTAACCCGAAAAAGGTTGATGGCATAGCACCCTCCAATATTAAACAGAGCGGTCTAGAAGATGCGCTCTGCTAGCTGTATTTATTTCTTTACGTCCAGGATGATTATAAGTTGTTGCTTGTTCTTGGGTCATTAGCCCAACTGTAAAATCTACAACTTTCAAGGCCTGTTGAAGTAACTGAGTATTAATTTCATGTGCCTGTCTTAATTGCATGATCACGTTATCTAATTCGATTTGCACCTCACGCAATTCCGGGTAGTGCTCTGCTAACTCTGTTAAAGTCAAATCTTCGGAAGCTTTACCCAGCTCGAGGCCAATTTGCTCAGCCCACATCAGTCGCTCCTTTTCAAGTCGAGCAGCTTCAAGTAATAATTGTTCCTCCTGAACCGTGACGGCCTCCAGATTATGTAAATTATTACTTGTTAGAGCTTGTTGCTTTTGTCTAGCCAACTCATTCAGTTCAGCATAAATGCGTGCCTGGATTTTTAAATTGTCGTTCAGATTTTGGAGTTGATCTGCCATGCACTTGCTCCTTCCGGCCAGCCTGCTGAGCTTTTAAATCATAGAACCATCTAATAACCTATTAGCTAATTTGCGAGCATCAAAATTAAACTGACCATTAGCTAACCGTTCAGATAATTCCCGCACTTTTTCCTCACGTACAGCAGGTACTCCTTTTGCTTTAAGCAATAAATTTTGATAAATCTGAGCCTTATCAGAAACAGCAACCTCATCCGTACCTAAACTAGGTGTTTTTCCGTTGATCTGTTCTATCCGATTTATAGCCTTTACAGTAATAATCGAAGACGGCGATATTCCGTCAACTTTCATTAAACTCACCCCAAC
>JBAQMG010000121.1:0-19027 GCA_049302575.1 Desulfitobacteriaceae bacterium
CCAGAAATCGTACGCCTATACGACCAGACAGGCAATTTGAACGCAAAATCCCTAGAAAGAAACGCTTCTTTATGAATAAGAAATCTGCATTGTGAATTATTGGATGCTTAGATTGACGACATTGATTAGTAAATAACTAAAGATCTGTTAACAAAGACAAATAAATGTCGAACCGAAAAACTATGGATATTTTCTTAAGGAATATCACTTAATAAAATATTCTGCAGGAGTTTTGTAATTTTTATCGAATAGTCTGTATAAAGATTAAATAGTCCATTTTATACTGTTGATAGTCGCAAAGCGACCACTTGTGAAAAATATGCATAATCCACTGAACAGAATTAGTGTGGAAGCGTTGTATGAGTTTTATTTCGCTAGCTACCATGTTTTGACATTGTTAGCCCAAGAGAAAAAGGAGTAACTAATTTCAAATCATCTGGGGAGGAATAAGGTTTGAAAACAATTTTCGTCATTGGAGCAGGACAGATGGGTAGTGGAATTGCTCAGGTAGCTGCTCAAGCTGGTTATTCAGTTATTTTGAATGACCTTAAAAATGATTTTGTTAATCGTGGTCTAGGTATTATTGAAAATAATCTTAGCCGTAGTGTAGAAAAAGGGAAACTTGACTCTGTCGAAAAGGATGCTATTTTAACACGCCTTTCATCTTCAACTTCCTTACAAGATGCTACAGTTGCAGATCTTGTTATTGAGGCAGCCGTTGAAAACATGGCGCTTAAAGCTCAAATTTTTTCGCAATTAGATGTTATTTGTTCAGCGCATACCATCTTGGCTTCAAACACATCTTCGCTACCTATTACCGAGATTGGCGCAGTTACTAAACGACCTGATAAGGTTATTGGCATGCATTTCATGAATCCTGTGCCAGTCATGAAATTAGTTGAAGTAATTCGTGGTTTAGCTACTAGTGACGAAGTATTTAAGGAAATCGAATCTGTAAGTCTAAAGATGGGAAAAATCCCTGTTGAAGTCCATGATGCCCCTGGCTTTGTTGCTAACCGTATTCTCATTCCAATGATCAACGAGGCCATATATACCTTAAATGAAGGTATTGCTTCTGTTGAATCTATCGATAATGTTATGAAACTTGGAACAAACCAACCCATGGGTCCGCTTACTTTAGCTGATCTTATCGGTTTAGATACCGTCTTAGCCATTATGGAAGTTCTCCATGCTGGATTAGGGGACAAATATCGTCCATGTCCACTTCTTCGCAAATATGTAAAAGCTGGATGGTTAGGACGCAAGTCTGGTCGAGGTTTCTATCGATATTAAGTTATATTGTCTGAAGACTTTATTTAACTTTCATTTAAATAGGTTGTACCGCTTTTATTGAAAAACGCAAAGCCCAATTTTTAGGCAAGTAATTAAGTACGCTAAATTTTTCATGAGTTAAGAAACGTTATAGCTCTGTCTATGAAAAACTGCGAACTTTTTATTTAAATAAAATCATTATTAGTAAGGAGGAACAAACGACATGAATATAGTCGTCTGCATTAAACAAACCTTCGATACTGAAGCTAAAATCGTGCTTGACGCTAGCGGTAAAATCGATTCTAACGGAATTAATTTAATTATTAACCCTTATGATGAATTTGCCATCGAAGAAGGTATCCAACTCAAAGAAAAGTTCGGTGGGGAAGTTACCGTTGTAAGTCTGGGGGACACTCGTGCTGCAGAATCCATAAGAGTTGCTCTGGCTATGGGGGCTGATAAAGCTATTTTGGTCAGCGACCCAACTTTTGTGGGAATCGATGAATGGTCAGCCGCTGAAGCTCTGGCTAAAGCAATCGCCACAATTCCCTATGATATTATCCTTGCTGGCCGTATCGCCATCGATGATGGTTCTAGCCAAGTCGCTGTTCGTATAGCTGAGAAACTAAACTTACCCTCCATCAGTAGCGTACTCAAATTAGAAATTAATGGTACTCAAGCTACTCTTACTCGTGAAATTGACGGTGGAACGGAAATACTCGAAGTCAGTTTGCCAGTGGTTATTACTGCTCAAAAAGGCTTAAATGAGCCTCGCTACCCGTCGGTTGCAGGGATTATGAAAGCCAAAAAGAAAGAATTCAAGACCTTATCTTTAGCAGATCTTGGTCTTAACAGTGCCGAACTTTTAGCCAAAATGAAAACTGAAAAATACAGTTTACCTAATCCCCGTCAAGGCGGACGTAAAATCGCTGGCGATATCGATCAAGCAGCTAAAGAACTAGCTCGGCTCTTACGTGAAGAAGCCAAAGTTCTGTAAGGAGGAATAAAGGAAATGGCCAAAGGAATTTGGATCGTCGTTGAACAACGCAACTCACAAATTCGCAAAGTTTCCCTCGAACTCATCAGCCAAGGTAGAAGAATTGCTGACCAATCTGATGACCCACTGGTTGCAGTAATTCTGGGGCAAGATGTTGAAGCATTAGCCAAAGATCTGGCCTCCTATGGAGCAGACAAAGTCATTATCGCTAATGATGCCAAACTTGCTGAGTATACGACTGGTGCTTACACCTCTGTTCTGAATCAACTCATCCGTCAAGAGGAACCCCAAGCCGTCTTACTCGGAAATACAGCTATTGGTAAAGATCTAGCTCCTCGACTTGCTCAACGTTTAGGAGTCGGCCTAGCCTCTGACTGCACAGGAATGGACTATGATGCCAAGACTCTTTTAACCTTTAAACGACCAATCTATGCCGGCAAAGCGTTTGCCCATCTATCTTCAAGCGTTCGTCCGATCTTGGCTACCATCCGTCCCAACACCTTCATGGTAGCTATGCCTGACTCAAGCCGACAAGCAGAAATTGTTCAAGCAGCGACACCAATAGATCCTGCTGACCTAAAAGCGATTGTCAAAGAAGTTACCATCGCCGCCTCAAAACGACCTGAACTCACTGAAGCTAACATTATTGTCTCTGGTGGACGTGGAATGAAGGGTCCTGAAAACTATCATATTATAGAAGCACTTGCTGATAGCATCGGTGCAGCTGTCGGAGCATCGCGCGCAGCAGTTGATGCTGGTTGGAAAGAGCATAAATTTCAAGTGGGTCAAACTGGAAAAACTGTGGCACCAACCCTCTACATCGCCTGCGGAATTTCTGGAGCCATTCAGCATCTTGCTGGCATGGGATCCTCTAAATTTATCGTTGCGATCAACAAAGATCCCGAAGCCAATATTTTCAGCGTAGCTAACTACGGAATTGTCGGAGACCTTTTTGAAATTGTTCCCTTGCTGACCCAGGAATTCAAAAAATTAGTGAATGAATAAATAATACAATAATTAGCAGAGCGCTCAAAAGGCACTTTACTAAAATATGGGGAGGAGCTAGACAAAAATGGCCACACGTCAGGTGTATTGGAATATCGAAGGTGAACATTGGCTTTATGCCATGTTTATTATTGCTCTTGTTATTTTTGGTTATGGGGTGTATCAACGCGTTAAACTTTGGAAATTAGGCCAACCGGAAAACCGCTGTACAAATATTGGTCAAGGAATCAAAGATATATTAGTTTATGGCTTTGGACATAAACGTCTACTAAAAGATGCCTATCCTGGCTTAATGCACTTAGTGATTTTCTGGGGATTTGTCTTTCTTGTCTTTGCCACGGCTATGATTACGTTACAAGCAGATTT
Organism: Desulfitobacteriaceae bacterium; assembly: GCA_049302575.1. Lineage (GTDB taxonomy): Bacteria > Bacillota > Desulfitobacteriia > Desulfitobacteriales > Desulfitobacteriaceae > JBAQMG01. Next base: position 3,641 of record JBAQMG010000121.1, read on the forward strand.
CGGGTTGCAAATTTTTCACGGAGTACTTTACCTCTTTATTAAATTAACTGCTAATTTTTTTGGTTTACTTGCCTTGCTTGGAATTTTAGTAGCGGCATACAGACGTTATATCCAAAAACCTGATAGATTAGATAACAAGCCTGATGATGCAATCGTTCTAATTCTTTTATTATTAATTCTTTTAACCGGGTTTTTCATTGAAGGGGCACGGATGGCTGTATTAAGTATTCAAGGTACTCCTGATGAATGGGCGTCATGGGGATTCGTCGGTCAGTGGCTTTCGGTCATCTTCCAAGCCATTTTTACAGAACCACAGCTGAAAATATTCCATGTTATTCTCTGGTGGTTCCATCTTGTGCTTGCCATGAGCTTTATCGCCTATTTCCCTTATTCAAAACTATTTCATATCCTGCTTGGGCCTGCTAACCAATTTTTACGGAAACGCGGACCGATCGGTATTCCAGAAAAAATTGATTTTGAAGATGAAAGTATTGAAATTTATGGAAAAAGCCAACTGCGGGAGTTTACCTGGAAGACCCTATTTAACACTGATGCTTGCCTAAGGTGCGGTCGTTGTCAAGATAATTGTCCGGCTTACTTAAGTGGCAAACACCTCAACCCCAAACAGATTATTCAGGATATGCGTGTTCTTATGGAAGAAACTGGTGCTGCGCTCAAAACGGCAGGTAAGGTTAGAGCAGTACAAGGATCAGATCAAGCAGCTGCCACTGCTGAAAATACTGAAGAGTGGACTGGTCGAGCCTTGATCGGAGAAGTCATCCCAGAAAATGATCTCTGGGCTTGTACAACCTGTCGCTCCTGTGAACAACAATGTCCTGTGTTCGTTGAGCATGTCGACAAAACCATCGATTTACGCCGTAACCTCGTCTTAATGGAGAGTCGATTCCCTGCTGAGGCACAGCTAGCCTTCCGCGGTATGGAAAATAACGGAAATCCTTGGGGCATCGGTTGGAGCACCCGAGCAGATTTTCTAACCGGCTTAGGTGTTAAAACTTATGAAGAAAATCCTGAGGCTGAAATTTTGTACTGGCCAGGTTGTTCGGGAGCTTTTGATGCTCGTAACCAAAAGGTTGCTGCTTCTTTAGTCAAACTTTTACAAGCTGCGGGTGTTAACTTTGCAATACTTGGAAATGAAGAAAAATGCTGTGGAGATTCTGCTCGAAAGATGGGTAACGAATATCTCTTCTACTCCTTAGCTACCGAAAACATTGAAGTTATGAATGGGTATGGTGTAAAAAAAATAATTACTCAATGTCCACACTGTTTCAACTTACTCAAAAACGAATATCCGGAATTCGGCGGAAATTATGAAGTAGTACACCATACAGAATACCTTAAGGAACTGCTTGATTCTGGCAAACTCAAACTCAAATCAGTACCAGGTAAAACTGTAACTTATCATGATTCCTGTTATTTAGGCAGATATAATGAAATCTACGATCAACCGCGTGAGCTCCTAAAAGCTGTCGGTTTCAAACTAACTGAAATGTCACATACTGGAGAGAAGAGTTTTTGCTGTGGAGCCGGTGGTGGACGGATGTGGTTGGAAGAACATGAAGGTAAACGTATTAACGAGATGCGCACAGATGAAGCTATCGCAGTTAAACCTGATATTGTCGGGACAGCATGTCCTTTCTGTTTAACGATGATTAATGATGGTATTGCCAGCCGAGGGGTTGGGGAACAAATTAAAGCTTTAGATATCGCTGAAATCTTAGAAAAATCTCTATAGTAAAACTATTGCGTTGGAGGATCTTTATTGATGAGAGAAGTAGTTATTGTTAGTGCTGTACGTACACCTGTAGGCTCATTTAATGGTTCATTAGATCAAATTGCGGCTGTTGAATTAGGTTCAATAGCAATAAAAGGAGCCATTAATCAAGCAGGGATTACAGCTGATCAAGTTGAAGAAGTCATCATGGGAAATGTTTTAGCAACTGCCTTAGGGCAAAATACAGCTCGGCAAGCCTCTATTAAAGCAGGTGTTCCTCAAGGGGTACCTGCTTGGACAGTTAGCAAAGTATGTGGTTCTGGTCTAAAAGCTATTGTTTGTGCAGCGCAAGCAATTATTAGCGGAGATGCTGAGGTCATTGTGGCTGGCGGAATGGAAAGTATGTCCCAGTCATCCTATGCCTTGCCAAAAGCTCGTACAGGCTATCGTATGGGAAATGATACAATTTTAGACACTATGATTGTCGATGGTTTAACGGATGCCTTCCATAATATTCACATGGGTCTCACTGCTGAAAATATTGCTGAACAATTCGGAATTACAAGAGAAGCCCAGGATAGTTTTTCTGCTTTAAGCCAAAATAAGGCTGAAAAGGCTATCAAATCTGGAAAATTTGTCGACGAAATCGTACCCGTCAGTATTCCCCAGCGTAAGGGTGATCCTTTAGTTATTAGTCAAGATGAATTTCCACGCTTTGGAACAACCCCTGAATCTCTCGCCAAACTTCGTCCGGCTTTTAAAAAAGACGGTACTGTTACAGCTGGTAATGCCTCTGGAATCAATGATGGTGCTGCTGCAGTAGTCGTTATGTCTAAAGAGAAGGCGCTTGCTTTGGGCTTAACTCCTTTAGCCACCATCACTTCTTGGGCATCTGCTGGGGTTGATCCCTTAATCATGGGTACAGGCCCAATTCCAGCAAGCCGAAAAGCCTTAGCGAAAGCTGGTTTAAAAATTGAGGATATTGATCTTGTCGAGGCTAATGAAGCTTTCGCCTCGCAGGCATTAGAAGTCGTAAAAGAACTTCAGTTAGACTTGTCTAAAACTAATGTTAATGGGGGAGCAGTTGCCCTAGGACATCCTATTGGTGCCTCTGGAGCTCGGATTCTTGTAACCTTATTGCATGAAATGAAACGTCAAGAGGCTCACCGAGGACTAGCAACCTTATGTATTGGTGGCGGTCAAGGGATTGCTATGATTGTTGAAAGATAACAAATAAAAATGATGCGTCTTAATTTAAGAAAGAACCCAGCTTAAGATGGGTTCTTTCTTTCTTGTGCGCCGATTTCATTTGGAAGCACTAGCTAACAGACAGGGCGTCGTCCGTGAGGAGGGGTCAGGAGGGTCTGAAGGCAAACTGTGGAACGGAGCGAAAGCGAACCGATGCTGGCTGGTTTGGTGGGTAACTTTGCAAGATGTGAGAAAGCCCGATAAATGGAAATAGCCAAATTGGTTAAGACGGTCGAGTTCACAGGGAGGCAAGTAGGGATGCACTCGGGAGGTCTCGCAGTGCCCGCAGAACGGTAACCCGACCAGCAAGGAGTAGGTACTCTAAGTGGTCAACTATGCATTGTGAGAAGTCATACGTACCCGTAGTAGTGATTAAGTCCGTGCCAATGAACCTTGGTAACAAGTGGGAGCGGAAAATTGCCTGGGTCAGAGAGACGTGAGGGCTAGGGAAGCCGTAATCCACCGAGAAGTAAATAGGAATAGCCAGAGGGATGCAACATCCCAAAACCGCGGAGAGGAACGTAAACGTGAACAAGCAGAAATGGTACTCTCTTATCGACAAAGTAAATCGTGTAAAGAATTTAGAAAACGCTTGGAAGCAGGTTAAAGCGAATCGTGGAGCAGCAGGTATTGATGGCGTTATAATCAAAGATTTTGGCAAGGATATCCATGGAAAAATAGAGAAACTAAGTCAAGATATAATGACAAAATGCTATGTACCTAAGCCAGTGAGTCGAGTGGAGATCAAGAAAGCTACATGTGGAATCAGACCGCTCGGAATTCCCTCTATTGGCGATCGCGTAGCTCAGCGGTCAGCGCGCAATGTGCTGGAACCCATATTTGAACCGAAATTCTTGGATTGCAGTTTTGGGTTCAGACCAGGACGTAGCGCTCACATGGCTATTGACAGAATTAAACTCTTTCTAGAAGCAGGATATGTGTGGGTAATAGATGCCGACATTAAAGGATTCTTTGATAATGTAGACCATGATTGGCTGATAAAATTCTTAGGGCACGATATTGCGGATAAGAAACTGATAGAACTAATTAAGAAGTTTCTAATAGTTGGGATCATGGATGCTGGAAACTATCAGGAAAGTGAACAAGGCACTCCGCAGGGTGGGTTATGCAAAGCTTCGCATAATTACTAGAATTACTCTCTCTGCATAAGGAAATGGAGCTTCACCATTGCTTGCGAACATATATTTGCATTATGTTCTGGATACTTGGTTTAATGTCAAAGTAAAACAGCAATGTCATGGTGAGACGTATTTAATCAGGTACTGCAATGATTTTGTATGTTGCTTTCAAAACAAATGGGAAGCAGAAGAGTTTTATCAAAAGCTAATTTAGCACTGAAATCATATTATAGTCAGGATTAACTGCTCTTACCAAGTCAGCGGATAAAATAATTGAGATTCAAAGAAATTGACTGTTTTTTCGTTAATTATTGGTATATTCACCTACTTCCGTGTATAATAATTGGGATGAATTTATACGGGAGGGAATGCTTGTGGAGCAGCAGAAACAAAAACAAAGGGCAGAGATTCCGGATGCGAATAAATGGCATTTGGAAGATATTTTTGATAGTAATGAAAAGTGGGAAGATGAGTTTTCTCAAGTAGAAAGTCTAATCCCTGAAGCTGAAAAGTTTTGCGGGCATCTAGGTGATGGCGCCGAAACCTTGGTGGCTTGTTTTGAATGGATGGATGGCCTTGGTCGACGTATAGGAGAGGTCTATTCTTATGCACGGATGCGGCGGGATGAGGATAATCGGCAAACTATCTATCAAGCTATGAGTGATCGAGCGGGAATGTTATCTGTACGTGTCGGTAGTTCGCTTTCTTTCGTAGTTCCGGAGATACTCGCTTTGCCAGAAAAATGTTTAGAAGGGTATAGAAAGAATAGTAAACTTGATCTTTATGCTCATACCCTCGAAGATATTGTTCGTAAAAGGAAGCATGTTTTAAGTTCGGTCGAAGAAAAATTAATAGCGGAAGTCGGAGAATTAGCCGAAGCACCAAGTGCGATCTTTACAATGGCAAATAATGCCGATCTAAAGTTTCCGGTGATTACTGATGAAAGTGAACAAAAAGTTGAATTAACTAAAGGGAACTATATTCAGTTTATGGAGAGCGCAAATGGCCGTGTAAGAAAAGAGGCTTTTGAGACACTCTATCAAACCTATCACAAACAGATCAATACATGGGCAGCAACCCTTAATGCTAGTGTTAAGTCTGATGTTTTTTTTGCCAAAACTCGGCGTTACCCCTCAGCGATTGAGTCTTCTTTAGATGATGATAGGGTACCGCTAAAAGTTTATGATTCCTTAATTGAGACTGTACATGAGTATTTACCTGATTTGCATCGTTATATCAATCTTAGGAAAAAGGTTTTAGGCCTTAAGGAACTGCATATGTATGATATTTATGTTCCACTAGTGCCTGAGACAAAAATGACCATAAACTATGAACAAGCCCAAAAAATGGTTGTTGAAGGACTTAAACCTCTGGGCGAGGAATATCAAACTATCTTAAAAGAGGGTTTTTCGTCAGGGTGGGTGGATGTCTACGAAAACGAGGGGAAAACCAGTGGAGCTTACTCCTGGGGTACTTACGGCACGCACCCTTATGTATTGCTAAATCATCAAGATAATTTGAATTCCATGTTTACGATTGCTCATGAAATGGGGCATTCTTTGCACAGTTATTTCTCGAATCGCACCCAACCACATATCTATGCCGGGTATACAATTTTCGTGGCTGAGGTGGCCTCAACCCTTAATGAGTCTTTAGTCATGGAACACTTGATAAAAACCGTAGCTAATCCTATGCTTCTAGCCTACTTGATAAACCATTATCTGGAACAGTTTAGAGGGACTATTTTTAGACAAACTATGTTTGCCGAATTTGAAAGAGAAATCCACTCCATTGTTGAACAAGGAGGATCCTTAACAGCGGAAAATCTTTCTAAATGCTATCTTGATTTGAATGCTCGCTATTACGGAACTGAACTCATTTTAGATCAGGAAATTGCTATAGAATGGGCTCGGATACCCCATTTTTATAATGCTTTCTATGTTTATAAGTATGCAACAGGTTTTTCAGCTGCTACGGCTCTAGCAAGGGGAATTTTAGATGAGGGAGCACCAGCTGTGAAAAAATATTTGGACTTTTTATCAAGTGGTGGTTCGGATTATCCGATCGAGTTATTACGTAAAGCTGGCGTGGATATGGAAACTCCTCAACCAGTACAGGATGCTCTAAAAGTATTTAGTGCATTGGTTAGTCATTTAGAACAACTTCTTTAAAGACTTACGGGATGTAATCTCACTTCATTGATAAGGCTGAATCGTCAGAACATGTTTCCTATAACACCAGTAGTCTTAACAAGACTTAGAATAATTTTAGGTGCTAAAACTATAGAAATAGAAAAATAAAACAATGTTTTAAAGCTTCATTATACAAATCCGTAAATTTTATTTTACTTATTTGAGGAAGCCGATGCTTTATTTTTTTCTGGTACTTTTGAATCTATTTCATACCAGTGATTAAGTAAAATCAAAGTTACTTGACAGTCAAAAGTTCTACGTAGAAATCGTTCATAAAAATACGCACAATATCGGAAAACACAGTTAAATAGTCTTGAAAAGATACCGTGAATTTTTAAAGGAGATCACAAGAGAATGGAGACCTTGTCCATTTTCAAAAGATACCAAGATACCTAGATACCAAGATACCTAGATAAACAACGATATTTCACGTTAATATCAGGATTAGAGATATAATTGACCATAATAACCAGAATGCGGCTGGACACCCAAAATACTTCATGGTATATGACTGGCGGTGTATCAAATGATCGTATTTTTGGATAAAGCCCTTATGAGTTTTAGACGCTGTTTTTCTCGTAAACTGGCGTTAATAAGCTCCATTAGGAATCTGAAAACTCAGGCAAACCAGAGTACATTTTCGGACATGTGTTTGGAGTCGTAGGGATTTTAGCGGGTAACCGGTCGAAACTTTTCTTTATTGCCATAAGTGCCAGTGTGCAAGATGGCGTGAGTAAACTTAAAGATCTTTTAGGCCACTGTCACCTATTTTTTCGCAAAAACATTTATCGCATTATTGAAAAACATCACCTTCAAAGCAATTTTTGGGCTGCAGCTATCTTGTGGCGGAAAAAAGTAAAACAAAAAAGCTAAGGGTTTTCTGAACTGATGAGTTTTTGAAATCTGGGGTCAAGACGTACTGGAACAAAGTCTTTTTCCTCACGTGCAACTTCTTTAACCCCAGGATCAAGCGCAATGGCTTGCTCTAAATATTCTATAACTTTAGTAGGGTTACCCATTCTTCCGTAGATGCTAGCGATTCCGTAATAACTCCAAACATCTTGCTTATCAAGTCGTAAGGCTTCTTGGTAAGCAGAGATAGCTGGATCCCAGCGTCCAGCCAGTTCGTTGGCCAATCCTAAGTTAAAATGGCCATAAACAAAATTTGGATTGATCTCCAGGGCTTGCTTTATTAAAGCAAGTCCTTCGTCATATTTCCCTTGAAAAGCATAGGTTGCACCTTTGGCATTTAAAGCTTGATAGCAACGAGTATCTTTGACAAGAGCTTTATTGAAAAACGTCAAGGCTTGAGAAAATTCCCGCTTGTAATAGAGTTTTAGTCCCTGTTCATACAGCTTTAAAGCATCAGCGTTAGTTGTTGGGGATGAATTCTGTGAATTGGAGGAACTGTCGAGTGCGCTATCTTTTATAGGTGATGTTGGAGATGATTGTGGGCTTAATTGCTGTTCTATTAAGGTAGTAATTCCTATATCTGGTATGGAAGGACTCGATATTGTAGAAGAATTTTGAGTGTTTTTATCGTTCTTCGTTAGGCTAGTGAGTTGTAAGAAATTCTGGGATTCCGTGCCCCTTAAAGTATCCCAAATCATTTGATCCGTCAAAAACTCCACTGGAGCACGGTCATCGGTTAGAATGATGCCATCATTAACGGCAGCTGGGTGAATATTATTATTAAAATATTGCCTAAAAGGTTCTAAGGCAGAGGGCAGATTATTAGTCCCAATCAGGTTAGAAATTGGTTCATTAGAAGCTAAGACAACATAATTCAAGGAGTCAGGAACAGGTAAGACATATGTGTATTTGAAAACTGATGCTAAAGTACGTTGAAAGGCTTGCAGGAGTGAAGAAGAAGGAGAAATGGCATTAATGTTCATGGCTAAAATGCCCCCAGGGTTTAGGTGTTCTTGGACGATCTGATAAAATTCCTGAGTGGAAAGATGGAAAGGAATATAAATTTGTTGGGTATAAGCATCAACAATGACTAAATCTGTCTTATCCGACCTAGAATTTAAAAAAGTTCGAGCATCGGCATTAACAACTTGTCCTTCTGTGCCATCTAACCCGAAAAACTTTTTGCCTAAGGGAATAACCTCTGGATCAATCTCCACACCTGTTAGAGATAGAGCGGGTAAGGCTTGACGTACCCAATAGTTAAATAGGCTAAGCATAGTACCACCAGCTGAGCCTAAAATCCAGACCTTGGGTTTCTTCTCTTCATTGCGGAGAAAGGGTAAAAGCAGATAATAGTCATAGTAGTCTTGGGGAATTAAACCATGATTAGGACGGGAAATAGACTGCACCCCACCACCCTCATTATAGACGAGGGCAACACTATCATCATTTTGACGAACAACTTGTACATATTGATAGGAAGTTTCTTTTTCCCATAATATTTCTTGATTGGCTTTGACTATGTGTGGAGTCAAAAAAAGCAGGAGAAGGGGGATGACTGCAAGAAAATAGGCCCAGCTGCGTTTTAAACCTAGAGCCGAGATCATAATTAGCATAAAGGCAGCACAATAAATAGTAGATTTTGTTCCAATCGAAGGGATTAGTACTAAAGCGGGTAAAAAGGTTCCTAATAAACTTCCTAAAGTTGAAAAGGCATTCAGTCGTCCGCTGATTTTACCAGTATCCTGAGCGCTTGGTGAACTAAGTCGCAAAGCAAAAGGACTAACCATTGCCAATAGGAAAATAGGTGGTGCTAAAACCAATAAAGTACAGACGAAAGCAATTAAGGTAATACTAATCGGGGTTGCTAAGATACCCGCAGTTAAGAAGTGGAAGATTCCTTGGGAGATTAGAGGAATAAGTGTTAAGATTAAACCAGCGGCTATTGATAACGAAAAGAGTAGCTTTGGTTCAGGATGCCGATCTGCCAAACGTCCCCCGAAAAAATAACCCGCGGACATGGCAAGTAAAATAATACCGATGATATTAGCCCAAACTATGATGGACGTTCCAAAATAGGGAGCGATTAGTCGTGAGGCGGTCATTTCTGTAGACATAATAGTAGCCCCAGTAATAAAAACAAACAAATAGAGAAATCGTTGCGACATATCTACCTCCACTTACTTTGATCTTAGATCAGCTTCTTAGATTACTCAATTGATCCTAGCACCAACCAGACATGCCTTTATATTATCTATACTTCAAGGTATAATTAGCCATAGAACCTATTTATTCCTGCAAAGGTTGCTGATTCAGGATAAATGCTTGTTTTTTATTGTTTTTGAGTATATTACAATTTTAGGTGCGATTTCGAACCCCGTGCATCGCGCTTCGGGGCTGGAGGTGATTGTTTGACTAAGGCCAAGCCCACAGTAGATGACCTACGTCGGCTCATTGGGTATTTAATCATTACTTTTTTAGCGACCTTTCTATATTTTCCTTTTTTATGGGTTGTAAATCTCGGGAGCCTGCATTCGGATCTCTATCAACACTGGCTTATCTGTTCGGCTTTAATCGTAATCTTTAATTTAGGCTTTTATTTTTGGCGTTATCCTCAAGCTTTACTCAAAAATTTAATGATTTTAGTATTTATGAACTTATTTGCTATGAGTTTTGAATATTTATGGATTTTGAGTTAAAATAAACTATAGTATTAGAATGATTATGGCCTGTTCTAAAGAAAGCTTGGCTTCCGCCAAGCCTTTGGAGAAAGCCAAGCTTTCTTATACTGATCTAGAATTTATACTTTTTGATAGTGCTAAGGAGGCGTAAAATCAATGAGCGAAAGTTGCGATAGCTGTTCTGCAGTTGGTACATGTTCGTCAGAGAGTCATGCGACAGATAAACTATTATCAGAGGCACAAAAGCTTAGTAAAGTAGGAAAACTCATCGCCATAATGAGTGGTAAGGGCGGGGTTGGAAAGTCTGCCGTTACGGGAATGTTAGCTGTTAGTTTAAGACGTCAAGGGTATAAGGTAGGAATACTTGATGCCGATATAACTGGACCAAGTATCCCAAAGATTTTTGGAGTAACGGAAAAAGCGACAGTTAATTCCTCAGGAGTAATTGTTCCTCAAAGTAGCGAAGGCATCAAGATCATGTCGCTTAATCTTATGCTTGACAATGAAGATGACCCAGTTATCTGGCGAGGTACGATCATCACTCAAATTGTCAATCAATTTTGGACAGACGTTGTCTGGGGGGAGTTGGATTTTTTACTGGTAGATATGCCGCCCGGAACAGGGGACGTACCTATAACTGTTTTTCAGTCGTTGCCGTTAGATGGAATTGTGATTGTTACTAGTCCACAACAGTTAGCTAATATGGTGGTTGGCAAAGCTATTAACATGGCGAAGAAATATGATGCCAATTTCTATGGCTTGATCGAAAACATGGCCTATTTAGAGTGTTCGGATTGTCAAAAAAATATTGAGGTTTTTGGAAAGTCTAAAGGTCAAGCAATGGCTCAACAGAGTGAGATCCCTTATTTAGGAGAACTACCGTTAGATCCTAAATTAGCATTATTGTGTGATGCGGGTAGAATTGAAGACTATCAATCGGCTGCCTTTGACAAAATTACAGCACGCTTAACTGAAAAAATTTGAAGGACTCAGCTATCTTAGCGAGAAATGTATAAGACTAATAAATAATATTTTTTTAAAGGAGGTGTCCCGGCTTTAGTCGGGAAGGAATGGAATCAACAATTCGTGATCTAGCGTTGGCTCCGCAAGGACAACGAAAAATCGATTGGGTTAATACACATATGCCTGTGTTAAATAGTTTAAGACAGGAATTTGAACGTGATCAGCCCTTTGCAGGGAAGAAGGTCGTTATTTGTTTGCATCTTGAGGCGAAGACGGGCTATTTGGCAAAAGTAATTCAGGCAGGAGGGGCTGAGGTAACGGTGGTTGCCAGTAACCCTCTTTCAACGCAGGATGATGTTGTTGCAGCCTTAGTTCAAGGAGGAATCCGGGCTCATGCTTGGTACGGAGCGACTGATGTGGAATATCGGACTCATCTCAACCTAGCTTTAGATTTTAAACCTGATTATATTATTGATGATGGTGGAGATTTGGTTTCTACAATACATCAAGAAAGACGGGAATTACTGTCCCATGTTATCGGGGGGGCAGAGGAGACTACTACAGGTATCTTACGACTCAGGTCCATGGAGAAGAATGGGGATCTTTGTTTCCCGATGATCGCAGTCAATGATGCGGAGTGCAAATACCTTTTCGACAATCGCTACGGGACTGGACAATCCGTTTGGGAGGGTATCATGCGTACGACAAATTTGGTTGTTGCTGGTAAAACCGCTGTTGTGGCAGGTTATGGATGGTGTGGTAAGGGTGTATCTCTAAGAGCAAAAGGACTGGGTGCTCGAGTCATTGTTTGCGAGGTGGATCCAATTAAAGCTAATGAAGCTTGGATGGACGGCTTTCTAGTAATGCCGATGCTTGAAGCTTCTAAAGTTGGAGATGTTTTTATTACTGTAACAGGAAATAAGGATATAATTACCAAAGATCATTTCCAACTAATGAAGTCAGGAGCGATTCTCTGCAACGCCGGACACTTCGATGTCGAGGTAAATCGCGTGGAATTGGCTGCCTTAGCAGAATCTCAACGTACTGTTCGTCCTAATATTGAGGAGTATGTTTTACCTAGTGATAAAAGAATATACCTCCTAGCTGAGGGTAGGTTAGTCAATTTAGCAGCCGGTGATGGTCACCCTGCGGAAGTTATGGATATGACTTTTGCTTTACAAGCTCTTTCCTTGCGTTATTTAGCGGACAATGCTGGAAAACTCGAACCACGTGTTTTTAGTGTTCCTAAAGAGATAGACAAACGAGTAGCCTTGTTGCGCCTAGAGTCGCTGAATCTAACTATTGATAGGTTAAGTAACGAACAAGAACAATATTTAGGCTCTTGGAACCATTGATTCGAGGCGAGATGTGCGATGTACGATGCGTGATGTTATTTATACAGGGCCAGATTTGTTAATTGAAAATAGCAGGGTAATAATTGCACAGCGAGAAGGAATCATGTATGGTCAATTGTTGGTTCAAATTTCTGTGAAGAGTTTTATTTGAAACGTATAGGTCATTATGGAGAACATTTATATACACCAGCTGCCAAAAGGTATTTTGAGCCTTTATTTGCCTACATTGAGGATTCTTGGATCCAATTACTAGCCCGATGGCTTAAATAGAAGATTTCTGGATAAACTAACAAAGATAAAAGATTAGTTATCCAGAAAGGATGAATTTGAAAATGCGCTGGCTTTGGCGTCTGATGATTTTATTTATTTTTATCAGTTTCTTCAAGATGTTTCTATCAACTCCTCAACCTCAAGCTTTTATTACTTGGCCAGAGAGACAAGACTGGACAAGGAGAGTACAATGGCAGGTTCAACAATGGCAACGTCAAGCCCAAGACCTCCCTGCTAGTGTTCAGATGGAAATAAAACATTTTCGGGATGAATTTCAACCCCAAGGGGATGGTAAGTCAGTATAAATTTATAATTTTTTGGCGTATTTGATTGACAAGAATCATTTTTAGAAGTATTATAAAGACACCTTCTCCATACGGGGGGGGTGTATATAATAATAATAATAGAAGGAGCGATTTTTTATGGTTCATATAACAGAAATCGCGGCCCAAAAAGTCAAAGAGGTATTGGCAAACCAAAATAAGGGAAGTGCCTTTCTTCGTCTCTATGTTGCAGGCTTTGGCTGAGGTGGACCGAATTTCGGAATGACTCTGGATGAGTCAAAAACAGAAGATGATATTCTTGATGAAGACTTTGGTGTTTCCATAATCACGGAGAAGAAAATTTACGCTCAGTTAGATGGCGCAACGGTTGATTATGTGGAATCTAGCTATGGCGGGGGGTTCGAAATTAAATCAGCCCAAGCTAGTGGCGAATGTGGTTCAGGTTCAAGTTGTGGAGATAGTTGCGGACATTAAAAGATAAAATTAACTGTTGGCGCTCCCTTTACCAAACGGTAAAGGGAGCGCGTTTTTCTTATGAAATATTATGTCTAATTTACTTCAAATCTCGATCTGTTGACAATATAATTTACTAAGTATATTATTTATATAATAAATAATCGAGGTGATAATACGATGACAGTAGATGAAAGGACAGTCCTCGCTCAAGAATTAGCCAGTACTATTGCCCAATTCTGGCGAGTTGGCAGACCCCACGGCGCTTTTCAGGGAATTAAACTAAGTGAATTCATGTTACTTGTTGCTATGACACATTGTACTGCTTCTAACTCGGGGGGTATTAAGATTTCAGACTTGAGTACCCGTATGCAGATTACGCCCGCCGCTGTTACTCATATGATTAATTCTTTGGAGAAAGGTGAATATGTGGAACGCCTGGCGGATTCGTCGGACAGACGGATTGTCCTTGTAAGGCCGACTGGTAGGGGAGAACAAGCCATCGAAGGCATGCAAGAACAGCGAATTGAAGCTTTAAAGGAACTGATCAGTTATCTCGGCGAGCAAGATAGCCAAGAGTTCATTAGACTTATTTCTTCTACACTAACTTACTTTAAAGAACGTGGTTATAAAAATGCAGACAAATTTGAGGCTTAAACTTATATTAGACAATACAAAATAGAGAACACAAAAATCTATCCGTTAAATATTTTTGATGTTCTCTATTTTGATATTATTTGTCCGAGCGATAAATTATTTCTGTAAAGATAACTCTATTTATCGGAAAATTGAAAACTTATTTTACTTATTGAAATCTATGCATTTTCAAACTATGATATATAATAGCAAAAATAGTGCAATAATTGCAAAATAGTTGACACTATTCGAATTTAAGAATATACTTTAAATTCAATATGCAAAGGAGAATAAGACATGAGTATGAAATTTATTCAAAGAATACCAACTGCCGAAGAAATAAAAGAACAGATACCTTTACCAAATCATATTAAAAAAATAAAGGAAAATAGGGATAATGATATAAGAAGAATATTTGAAAATAAGGATGATAAGTTTCTTCTTATTGTAGGTCCATGTTCGGCTGATAATGAAGATTCTGTTTGTGAATATATTGAAAAACTTGCACAGATTCAAGAAAAGGTAAAAGAATCAATCTTAATTATTCCTAGAATCTATACAAATAAGCCCCGAACGACTGGTGAAGGCTATAAAGGCATGGCTCACCAACCGGATCCATGTAAAGACCCGGATTTATTAGTTGGTATAAAAGCTATCAGAAAGATGCACATTAGAGCATTATGCGACTATTACATGCCTGCAGCCGATGAAATGCTCTACCCGGAAAACTATTCCTATCTCTCTGACGTTTTAGGATATATTGCAGTTGGGGCTCGTTCAGTTGAAAACCAACAGCACAGACTGACGGCAAGTGGAATGGATGTTCCTGTAGGTATGAAAAATCCTACCAGTGGGGACTTGTCCGTAATGTTAAACTCTATTATTGCTGCACAAAATGGTCATTCATTTGTTTACAATGGATATGAAGTTGAAACCCCAGGCAATCCGCTCACACACGCCATTTTACGAGGTGCTGTAGATTCAAATGGTAGAAATATTCCGAATTACCATTACGAAGATTTAATTAATATTGCTAAAGAGTATGAAAAACAAGAACTAATAAATGCAGCCATTATTGTTGATACAAACCATGCGAATTCTATGAAATGCTATTATGAACAACCTAGAATTGCAAGAGAAGTATTAATGAGTAGAAAATATGACCCTATTCTTAAGAAAATGATCAAAGGTTTTATGATTGAAAGCTATCTTGTAGAAGGTAGGCAAGGCATAGGTGAAAATATTTATGGTAAATCAATAACGGATGCGTGTCTTGGATGGGAGAGTACTGAAAAATTAATTTACTGTATCGCTGAAAATGTTTAACAAGTACTTCGGCAGATATTCACGATTATTCAATAACTTTAATGAGACTTTAAATGGTCTCGAAAAACAAAAAGACCTTAGCGGTCTTTTTGTTTTCTATGTGCGCCACGCATGACGATTAACTCGGTGGTGAAAGTCCACTATGGGGGCTTGTAGTTGCCAACCATTAGCCAAGAGCAAGGGTGTCCACCGCGAG
>JBAQMG010000122.1:0-12648 GCA_049302575.1 Desulfitobacteriaceae bacterium
AGGTCGGTCACTCAAATAATGGGTGGCCTCCTATCCGATTATTCAGTAAATAAAGATTTTTAATCAGAGGCATAAATTATGCTTCTTTTTATTTTTTACAATTTATTTTCAAAGTATAGAATAGATATAGAATTGGATAGTTATATTTAGGCGAGGAGGAGTGGGTTTGGAAGCAATTTGGGTTGTCGATGGACATTGTGATAGTTTAGGAGATTATCTGATGGCCAAAAGAACCCTCAAAGACCCAAATGAAGGTGGTCATTGGGATCTGCTAAGGGCTAAGGAGGGTAATGTTGCTCTTCAATTTATGGCGGCATTTATTGAAAGTGAATATAAACCAGATAGGGCGACAGTTCGCGGCTTTCAACTAATAGAAGCAGCCAGAAGATTAATAAATGAAAATACAGCTAGGGTTTTTCTGATATCAAATAAAGCAGATTTGGTTCAATTACCAGATAAGCATAAAGTAGGTTTGTTGTTGAGTGTAGAGGGGGGGGAGATCTTAGGCGACAGTGTGGTTATGCTTGACACAATTTTTCAGCTCGGTATCAGGGCTCTTGGTTTAACTTGGAATCAGCGTAATGCCCTTGGCGATGGCGTAGGAGAATCTCAAAATAAAGGTCTTACTTCTTTTGGACAGCGAGTTATTAGGCGCATGAATGAGTTAGGAATGTTAATCGATGTCTCTCATCTTAATGAGCCAGGCTTTTGGGATGTTCTAGAACTCTCCCAATACTCAATAGTTGCCTCGCATTCATGTGCAAAGGCGCTTTGCTCGCATCCGCGAAATCTAACTGATCAACAACTTAAGAGTTTAGCGGCCAACGGCGGAGTAGTAGGCGTGAATTTTAATCCGACATTTTTAACCCATACCCTCCCTGCTAAACGAGAGGATGTTGTCCGCCATATTTCTCATATTGCGGAGGTAGCAGGTGTCGAAGCAGTAGGATTAGGATCAGATTTCGATGGCATTCCCGATGTTCCCGAACTATTGGCAGATGCCACGCAATTTCCAGGCTTAGCTCAAGACCTCATAAAAGCAGGTTTTTCAAAAGGAGAAATAGAACAAATATTTCATAAGAATTTTATGCGTTTGCTTAAATCCGTGTTAAAATAGTAAACGTATAGGAGTTCGATTATTTGATAACAGTTATCATCTAAAGGAGTTTGAAAGAGTGCATTTAGAACCAGAACAAACCCAAGAGGCTGACTTACATTGTCACACTACTGCATCAGATGGTCTTTTGACACCCAGAGAATTAGTTTCACTTGCTAGTCAGAAGGGTCTTAAGGCTATCGCTATCACTGATCATGATACAATATTGGGGTGGAAAGAAGCGGAAAATGCCGGTTGTGAATTTGGGATAGACATTCTCCGGGGAGTGGAATTAAATACAGATTGGGCTGGAAAAGAGGTGCATATTTTAGGTTATGAGCTAGACAGAGAGTCTAAATTATTTCAGGAACATTTAGCGGAATTACAGCTGTCACGCTATAAAAGGATGCAGGAGATCTTAGAACGTCTAAGACAGCTAGGTATTAAGCTATCCAGTGAGGATGTTCTTGAATTTGCTCTTGGGGAGTCAGTGGGACGTCCACATGTAGCTCAGGCGTTGGTTAAATACGGATATGTAACTGATAATCAAGAAGCCTTCGTTCGCTATCTTGCTCCAGGTGCAGAGGCGTATGTTCCAAGATTCAAATTAAGCACTACGGATGGAATTCGATTTATACGTGAGTCTAAAGGCGTCGCGGTTCTTGCCCATCCAGGAGTACAAGGACTTGAGGAAAGCATAATTGCCTCCTTGGTTGATTATGGGTTACAAGGTGTGGAGATTGTCCATTCCGATCATACCTCTGATGACGTGAGGCGTTATTATCAGATTGCTAAACAATATAATTTGATTATGACCGGCGGTTCAGATTTCCACGGGGATAATAAACCTTCAGTTATACTTGGAAATTGGGGAGTACCAATGGAAGTTGTCTGGCAGGTTAGGAAATTAGCCAGATCTTTTTAGGTTCTAAGGTTTAAAACGGCCCTTTACGGCATAGACTATAAATATATTTCTAGCCGGGGGTGCGGTGTTTGGATCCTAATGAAGAGTTACATGTCCTTAGGTCAAAGGTAGGAGAACTAGAGCAGCGTGTCGAACACCTTCGGGTTAGTCGGCGAGTATTAATGAACCTTCTAGAAAAGGTGGAGAGAGAAAAAGTATTTTTAGTTCGCAAACTGGAAAAAGAAAATATGCGTTTACATCGTGATAATACCCGTTTTGCCAAGTGGATTTTCTCTAAAAATAGAGAGATTATCAAGCTACAAGAAGAAGTAAGCGCGGTATCTAATTAAGAGAGGACATGAAGACTAACTAAGGTTTCATGCCTTTTTTTATTAACTTTCCCTGAGAATTTCTTTAATGGTTATTGTCGTTTTCTTGAAGTAATTTACCCAACTTTGTTTTGGGGAAGTGATGTTCACGAATAAGCAGACAAATTTGTTGATTCAGTCCAACTTTTTTAGCAAGAGCTTCTCCCCATAAAGCATGATAATGTAAAATTTTTAGTGTAAGTGCAAGATGTTTAGGCTTGGCCCCTGGATAATCATTTAACTGCAGGGGGGAAATATCGATAAGAACAATGAGAATTCTTTGCCACAGGTGTACCCGAACAAGTGATTTGCCACAATCGTGCAGAAGGGCGGCTATAATTAGGTTTTGGTATTCGTCGGAATTTAGAGCTAAGGATTTCAGTTCAATTTCTAGACTCTTTGTAACATCGAGAGCGTGACGTTGTTCTGGAAGGGCTTGTTTGCGAAATAAAGAGAAGGCCGACACTGGTAAAGTCCTAGCTACCCATGCAATTTCCAAAGGATTTATAAAAGGAAATAGTGCCTTGTAAAATTGCTTTACCCTATAAAACAATTTGAATTCCTCCTAAAAATACAATGATGTTCTATATAATATAAGCTTAGCGAATTTAAATGGATATAACAAGTCCATAAGTATGATTGAAGAACATGAAGCATGGATGTTAAACCTTGGTGTAAGCAAAATTTCCTTTAAGAGGAGTGTTTTTTAGATCAGTGGGGAAATCTATATCTATAAGGAAGGAGGTTAAATAATGAACCAAGATCAAGAAACTAATAATAGGGCTTATTTTAATTTCGCGCCATGGAGTATGGATTCTAGTCTTAAAGAGAAAACCAAAGAAGTTGGGATAGATTACGATGCCTTTATAGAAGGACAACGAACTAACCTGTCAGACATGGAATTGGCTCATGAATTTGGGGTTTCTGAAGGAAGCATACGTAATTTAAGAGAACATTTCGAATCGGAAATTGGCCTTAATTGTATCATGGGTCACTAATCGAAAAGGGGCACTTGTAAAACTAAACGCAAGTTAACCCCTTTTATATTTTTATCTGTGGGAAATGTCTAGTTACTAAATTTTCTCATGAACAAAACAAAAGATCCCTATTCACAAGAAGTAACATCTGGTATACTAATTAGAAAACCATTGTGGAAAGGGGTTTACCATGTATTCCGAACGTTTTGCCAAAGAAGGATTAACTTTTGACGATGTTTTATTAATTCCAGCAAAATCAGCGATTTTGCCAAGGGATGTTGACGTAAGTACTTATCTAACTAAAAAGATTCAATTAAATATTCCGCTTATGAGTGCAGGGATGGATACTGTTACAGACTCACTTATGGCTATTGCTATGGCTCGCGAGGGCGGAATAGGAATAATTCATAAAAATATGTCCATTGAGCAACAGGCTTTAGAGGTTGATAGAGTTAAACGTTCCGAACACGGGGTAATTACTGATCCTTTTTTTCTACATCCCTCGGATCTAGTTCAAAAAGCCTTAGATCTCATGGAAAGATATCGGATTTCCGGAGTTCCCATAACTGTTGATGGAAAATTAGTCGGCATATTGACGAATCGTGATTTGCGTTTTGAAAAAGATTATCGGCGTACGATTGACGAGGTAATGACCAAAACTAATTTGGTCACAGCCCCAGTTGGGACAACTTTAGAACATGCTAAGCATATTCTAAGCAATCATAAGATTGAAAAGTTGCCGATAGTTGATGAAAATGGTTACCTTAAAGGTCTAATTACAATTAAAGATATTGAGAAAGCCCGACAATATCCGAACTCAGCCAAAGATGAAAGAGGACGATTGAGGGTAGGCGCTTCAGTGGGCGTTACAGTAGATACAATGCAACGGGCAGAGGCCCTGATAAAAGCTGGGGCTGACGTCATCGTGGTCGATACAGCCCATGGACATTCTGTGGGTGTCGTTGAGTGTATTAAAAACCTACGACTACATTTTTCACAAATACAGCTTATATCTGGAAATGTAGCTACTGCGGCTGCTACTCGAGATCTTATCGAGGCTGGAGCGGATGCAATTAAGGTTGGTATCGGCCCTGGATCAATCTGTACAACTAGAGTTGTGGCTGGTATTGGTGTTCCGCAAATCACGGCTATTTTAGATTGTGCTAAGGAAGCTGAAAAAAGTGGGATTCCGGTTATTGCCGATGGGGGAATAAAATTCTCTGGTGATATTGTAAAAGCGCTAGCGGCAGGAGCCCAAGTAGTTATGATTGGCAGCCTTTTTGCAGGAACGGAGGAAAGTCCTGGAGAGATTGAGATTTACCAAGGTCGTAGTTTCAAAGTGTATCGTGGTATGGGCTCCATTGGAGCGATGAAAGAAGGTAGCAGGGACCGATATTTTCAAGAAAAAAATCAAAAACTTGTACCTGAAGGAATTGAAGGGAGGGTGCCCTACAAAGGCCCACTCTCAGAAACTGCTTATCAAATGGTCGGTGGTTTGCGTGCCGGAATGGGCTACTGTGGGTGTGAAAATATTGAAGCGCTACGCACTCAAACAAAATTCATCCGTATGACTGCTGCCGGACTTAGGGAAAGTCATCCTCATGATATTACAATAACCAAAGAGTCTCCCAATTATAGCGTATGATTATAATAATGCATAATGCATAATGCATTATTATTAATTGTGTCTTTGAGACTTGCGTTGAATTATGAATTAGTTATAGTGAATTATGTACCGGTTTAAGTGAATTAGTTTAAATGAATAAAAATTTGTTATAGCAACTAATGCATTATGCATTTGTATGGGGTGATCATTTGCTGTTTAGTTTTTGGCGTTATCAGTTGATTTTAGTGCTTTTATATATTGTTTGGGGTCAGTTTTTTACAGCGGGAACCATTGCTAATCAGGTAGCTTTTAATTTTGCTGTTTTTTATCCCGTAGGGTTCCTTGGTGGATACCGCAAGGAAAAAAAAATCAACTTATTGGGTGCTGCCTTGCTTTTTAATAGTCTGACTTACTTACTTGCCTTGTTAAATGGAGTCCGTATAGAAAACTGGCTAATCGTACCAGTTGATTTTATAAGTTTGCTTGTATTAATAGGAGCTGGATTTTATATCAGTAACGTATAAATAAGAAGTGAAAAAAAGAATAAATCCCCTTTAAATTAGCAGGAAAATTATGGTATGTGGAGAATACCTTAAATTAAGAATTATTTTCAAAGCTAATCGAACGTAAAAAAGGGGGTGCTGGAATATGCCGGATTTATCACGGAGAGAACGTAAGAAATTAGAGACGCGTGATCGAATTTATTATAGTGCCCTGCAACTTTTTCAGTTGCAGGGCTTTGAAGAAACATCTATTGAACAAATTACTCAACAAGCAGATGTTGGCAAAGGTACTTTTTATAATTATTTTACCTCCAAAGAGGCGGTCGTGACGGAATTTTCTACAAATGGTTTTAAAAAATTGTTAAATTCCGAAAGAGAAAGGCCATACTCAGGTATACGTGAAAGGTTAAATATTCTTTTACAGGATTGGGCTGCGTTTATGGTTAAAAATCATGAAATGACCTGGGTTACTGTTCGAAATCGTGATTGTGCAGACTTTGATCTTGGTTTACATTATGGAATTCAAGCGATCCTTAACCTTGGACAAAAAAACGGCGAAATTAGTCGGTCCTTTGATTCTTCATTTTTGGCTGAGAGTCTCGAAGGAATGATGTTACAACATTTCATAAGTTGGTATGTCTCTAGAGAAGGAGATCTATTAGAGGAAATGGAAAAGGTACTGTCAGTATTTTTAGATGGTTTGATGGAAATAAAACTACAAGCTTAGATTTACACGAGGAGGGAAGGGCTTGAAATAAAGTTTCTTCCCTTTTTCGATGCGATATAGTAATATATTCTTTAGTATTGGAGGTATTAATATGACAATTTTTCAAGCACTAATTTTAGGTTTAGTACAAGGCTTAGGAGAATTCTTACCAATTTCTAGTTCAGCACATCTAATTTTGGTACCTTGGCTATTTGGTTGGCAGGATCCAGGTTTAACGTTTGATGTTGCCCTACATATGGGCACCCTATTTGCTGTAGTTTTATATTTTTGGAAAGATTGGGTAAAGTTGTTTCAAGCAGCTCTTGCTAAGCGTCCTTCACCGGAAAAAAGGCTCTTTTGGTATTTAGTTCTGGCTACAATACCTGGGGCATTATTCGGCTTAGCTTTTGAGAAACAAGCTGAAACAGTATTTCGATCTCCCTTGCTTATTGGCATAATGTTGATTCTTATGGGAATATTTCTGTATATAGCCGATAAAAAACGCCAGGTCAGACGACTTGATACGATGAATTTTACAGATGCGATTTGGATTGGTTTTTCACAGGCTCTGGCAATTATTCCTGGAGTATCACGTTCAGGCAGTACGATGACTACTGCTCGATTCTTAAACCTTTGTCGAGAAGATGCCGCTCGCTTTTCCTTTTTAATGTCAACACCAATTATTTTGGGTGCGGGAGTCCTTAAATTACGACATTTAACGTTGTCTGCGTTGGATGCACCGTTCTTTGTTGGGGTTTTAACTTCATTCATTGTTGGCATTCTTAGTATTTCATTTCTTCTAAATTATTTGAGAACTAAAAACTTCCAAGTCTTTGTACTATATCGCTTTTTAGTTGGCATAGGTGTTCTTATTTTGTACTATATAAAAGGATAATTTTGATAGTCGAAAGTACAACATTATATTTTTTTGACTTAGAAATGCATATCCCTCTACTTTACACCATAACGTTAAAGTAGGGGGATATTTTATGTATAAACGTCGAACACCTAGAGAACTTGGTCTAAGGTTGGGAGATATGGAGACCGGTCCCAACAATGATATTTCTGATGTGCCTAATGTTTTAGTTGGACATGTTTCGCTGTTATCAGGCCAGGGAAAGCTTATCCCTGGTAAGGGTCCAGTAAGAACAGGTGTTACCGCTATTCTTCCAAGAGGTACCACTAATATCTATCGGCAACCCTGTAATGCTGGAATCGAAGTGTTTAATGGGTACGGAAAATCGTTAGGGGTTCCCTTTATTCAAGAAAATGGTTTACTTAATTCCCCCATTATGTTGACTAATACTTTAAGTGTCTACAATGTAGCCAATGGACTGATTACCTATCTCTTAGAACAGAATCCTGAAATAGGTGATAATGCCCGTACTCCCAATCTTGTTGTATTTGAATGTGACGACTCATATTTAAATGATCTAAGAGGTCGACATGTCCTTTCCTCGGACGCTCTTTTGGCGATTAAACGTGCGACAAGTGGGCCTATTGATCAAGGAAATATAGGTGCAGGAGTAGGAATGTCTTGTTTCCAATTAAAGGGTGGAATTGGCAGTTCATCACGATTAGTAAAGAGAGCCAATGGTCAAGTTTATACTTTAGGTATGTTAGTTTTAGCTAATTTTGGCCTTTTAAAGGATTTGCTTATTGAGGGAGTACCAGTGGGTCGCAGTTTATCAATAAATAATGAAGATTATGTTCCTGGTTCTTTAATCTTAGTTGGTGTCACAAATGCACCACTTAGTCGTTGGCAATTAACTAGACTAGCTAGCCGGGGGTTTTTAGGACAGGCGAGAACAGGGTCGATCTCAATGGTAGGAAGCGGCGATTTTTGCCTTGTCATTAGTAACGCTTTACTCTATGATGAAAATAATTTTTCCGATTGGGAATTAGATGAATACTATCGTGCGATAGTTGAAACAAGTGCTGAAAGTATTTGGAATGCACTCTTTTTGGCTGAAACATTAGAAGGAAGAGACGGACATGTACGTAGGTCAATTCCAATAAAACAAAGTTTAGAAATTCTGGAACAATGGCCAAGAACCCTTGGATTAAACTGTAATTAATTTGTGAATAGTTAATTTTGACTTATGTCATTTTACCTGACTCCTACGCGTAAACTGGTTATAGATTAAAACTAGGGGAGGATGACAGTGAGTAATTTCTGGAATTCGGTCTTGGAAAGTCATCGAGCTATTTTTGTAACCCTAAATTGGCAAGAATGCACGGCAGAAAACAGGAAGGTCTGGAAATTGCCTGCTCAATTTTCATATTTTATGGCCAGTGAAACTGCTTTAAGAGCAGGTATTATTGCATGTAATACTGCTTCTAATGAAGAAGATTTTTTATTGGCAGGCATGCTATTAGGTAATCGTTTAAGTAATGGAGCTAGGACAGTGCTTTATTATATTGCCCCTGACTTTTCAACGGCCTTTTTACATACCATAACCAAAATTGGTGGAAATTTTAGTGTGCGAGCCATTTACTGGCGCGAAAAGTTACAACCGAGCTTATACCTTATCCCTGAACAAAATACGCAAGGAAGTCTAATATCGGCTTCTTTTGCCGAAGAACGACCAGATTGGGATAGTTGGGGTAAGGGTTTAAACCCAGTTACACGTCAACAACTGAAAGTAGTACAGGTATTTTTTGAACGTCTAGCAGGACGGCGGATTAAAGTTGAATTTAAACCTCAAACGATCGTTTTTCAATGGGGTAATCTTGAAATTGCAGAGGTTAAGCGAAAAGGTAAGAAATTCGAATTGATGACAAAAACAAAATGGGAGAAAGATCATAACCAGGTTGCGAAATGGTTAAAAACAGGCTGGGTAGACGCCTATGGGAATTTAAATGCTGAGTTTTGTAATTCTATTTTAAGCATTCTTGAATATCTGGAATCTTTAGAGAAAAGTGGAAACATTCGTAATCGCGATCTGCTTTCGTTGTGGTTAAACAATGGGGGGGGCGTATTGTCGTCTTTATGGGGGAGTGTCTGGAAGTGGCCTTGGTTACCTAAAGAACGCGGAGAAGGTTGGATTAATGAGTTAAGTCAATGGTATTATTTTCAAGGAAATGGTCAACTAAGTATAGTTTGTCCAATTTTAGAACGACCATTAATTGAAGCTTGTCAATCTATTATATTGACAAGCGTTTTAGAGAAGAGTTTTTTACTTAGCCAAGCAAAAGGCCACAATGGAGAGAATTTGGAATGGGATAGACGAATCAACTGGCTTATATTACCAGAACTGGAAGAAGTTTTGCGTCGCTGGTATAGTTGGTTAAAAGTACCTAATCAGTTCCCAATCTGGATTTTGCCAGAGAATTGGCGTACACACGGACTCTATGAGATCACCAGCGAGAGTGTAGCTGCTGTCAATTCTAAGAAGAAAAGGTCAAAGACTTAATGTCTAATGCATAATGCATAATGCACAATGAACAATGCAGATTACGAATTAGTTCGTGCTTAAATATGTATTATGAATTAATTTAAGTGAATTATAAAAACGTATTTACAGTTGCATAACCTATCATGTATAATTTCATGTATAATTAGGCAAAAATCTAAGGAGTAAAAAAATATGGAACTACGTAGGGCGAAACTCAGGGATGTTGAAGTAATGATGTCTCTTATCAATAATTATGCTGAACAAGGTTTGATGCTACCAAGATCCCGTAATATGCTCTACGAGAATATCCGAGAATTTTTACTGGCCGAAGAAAATAATCAAATCGTTGCAGTTGCTTCTTTACATGTAGTATGGAATGACTTAGCTGAAATACGAGCCCTAGCAGTTGTTACAGAGTCCAAAGGTAAAGGAATAGGAACGCAATTAGTTAAGACTTTGATTGATGAAGCTTTAGATCTTGGATGCTCTAAAGTATTTGCTCTAACCTATCAAACTGAATTCTTCGAACACTGTGGATTCCATGTTATAAATAAGGATGAAATGCCACCGAAAGTTTGGAAAGAGTGTGTTAATTGCATTAAATTTCCTAACTGTGACGAAGTGGCGCTGATTTATTCACCTTATGCTTAAGCTACTAGTAACCTTGTATACCAGTTTGAAATGTCCGTGAAATTCTAAAAAACAAATGCCTCTCAATTTGAGAGGCGTTTGTTTAATGTGTTTTATTCCACTTAAGTATATTCGGTTGTTCTAGGATAACGTGGAGGAATTTCCATTGCAATTCTAAATGAGCATTTGCTATTTCATGTTCACTCATTCCTTGAGAAAGGAGAAATTCACGAGATGATAGTTCAAAATCGCGAATAAACCCTAAAACATCTTCCCTTTGAGTAGACAGCATTTTTACTCCCCCACTTCATAATTCAATTCATTTATGATGTTGTCTTATCTTGACAAAAAGTATGATATGCAATTATTATATAAGATCATCAAAGTGAAAACTGTTGAAAAAAGAAAGCTAGGAAGATACTTCGGGAAAAAAGAATGAGGAACTAACGTGAAATTAGGTAGTTTATTGGCGAATATTACGATTAAGCCTTGTTATCTTCCAAAATGTAATATCTAGTAAACGAAGGTTACCCGCCCAATAATGTCGTCTCGCAGTAGGTAAATCATTAAGTTTCATGTAACAGTCTGCTAAAGTATGGTGAATATTTGCCTTATGTCCTAAAGTCAAAAGTCTTTGGGTAAGCCAATTAGCTCCGTTGTGCGGAAAACCAACTTCTTTAGCAAAACACAGACTACGTTCATACATTTTGATGGCCTCAAAGGTTTTGTCAGTTTGACGAAATATATGCCCTTGTGAAGCCAGTAACAATGGATCAATCAAAGAGTATGGATTAGAATCAAGAACGGCGGAGGCTTCTGAAACCCTGCCCTCTTTTAATAAGATTTCTGCAAGTGTGGCACATAGAAGGGGATCTTGACTTTTTAAAAATTCTTTTAAGATAGAAATTGCCTGTAATTGTTCATGGAGGTAGTAATACAGCTGACTGGCAAATCGGGAGATAGTGAGTGGATCGGTATCTAGGGAAATTTCTTTGGACATCCTTTGAATGACTATTTTTTTCTTTGGCAGACGAAATGTTTTTTTCTTTATCATAGTTAAATAAGCTGCTAGTAAACCAAAGCCAAAGAAGGAAAGTCCTGTGCACCATCCTGATCGCCAGATCACTATGCCAGTGAGGATTGAAAGTACAGTAGTTAAAAAGAGGAAAAAGTAAAGTTTTTGAACGTAAAGAATTTCCGGATCAAGCTCAATCTCAATCTGTTGCATCCTATCCCCCCGTGGAAGTTTATGTAAGTCTTAATACACTTAGAACGTATAATAAAAACCTTCTCAAATATTAAACAAAGATCAACTTAAATATTGAAAGGTAACTTCAATACCGATCAACCAGTAATACAAATAAAATCATAAGATTTAACAGTTAGAGCAGAATATGATACAATAAAATAAAAATAGAAGAGACTATGATAAATAGTTTAAAGACTTAGGTTAAATGAGTCGGATTTGGGGTTTCTTCTATAATCATAATCAAAAGGAGATGATGATATGCCATTTATTCAATTTGACGGTGGTCAGATGACTAAGGAAAAAAAAGCTGAGTTAGTCGCTAAACTAACTGAAGCAGCACAAGAAGTTTTAGGGATTCCGGCTCAAGCTTTTTCCGTACTTATTAAAGAAAACAATATGGATAACATTGGTCAGGGTGGAAAACTTTTATCAGAACTTCACAAGTAATGTTTGAACATCTATTGGCTTCTTGTCAAATTCTTTAATTTTGTTCATAAACAAAATTTGGACAGGTCAATTGACCTGTCCTTTTCCCTCAGTTGAAACCATAATGCGTCAATACATACTCCTGAAGATTTTTTACATACGAACTTTTGCCTTTAGCCCATGTTTCCGGCTTAACAAAAAGCGGCATTTTAAAGCGTGCTAACATATTACACCCCCCTCATATAGACATTTTATCTTAATTCAATTATTTAAAGTTCATTTAGTTTTAGTCTCACGACTATGATCATTCACCCTTTCCTTTATTTATAGTGCGAAGTGCATCTCGGTATTCATCATCTGCTGTATTTTTTATAGGTTTTTCTTTTTTCTCTGTACTTGCTTTAGATAAGTTCCAAAGCGCATTTCGATATTCTTGATCACTTCTTATCCCTTGTCTTTCCTGAATCTCGGGTACTTCTTTCTCATTATGTTCTACTACGCTCTTCTTAATCGCTTCTTCATAATTTATTTTCGTCTCCACCATTTTTTCAACTGTTTCTTGTTTTTCCGTAGAATTTGTAGGTTTAGAAATTCTTAAGTTATAGATGATAAACAAAACAATGGCAATGCTCACGACAGCTATTAATACATATACCATGATAAACTCCTATCTTATGACGTCATTTTACTTGTAACTTCCGCTACACGTTTTCCTAAGGCTCTTCCTAATCTTAAGTCGTTATCGGAGGGAAAATTTGATGGACTATCACTCGATTCTTCTACAG
>JBAQMG010000123.1:0-29095 GCA_049302575.1 Desulfitobacteriaceae bacterium
GATTTGCGGTAAGCCTATTTTTTCACACAAGCCCACAAAAAGCTGCAGACGACCATCAGTATAGGTTCGTACGGTATTCAAATCAATCGTTTCTGGTTGCATGAGCATCTCTCCTTGCTTTTACAAACGGTTTTAAGACTATCATACAATAAAGAGACGAGCTTGACCAGCACTTTCTATTTGTGGTATTGAATTAAATACTCAATTGGGAATTTCTGTTTTCTGGGGATATGAGATAAGACGTCTAATTTGATTAAATAGCATGAATATGGCTGAACAAATGCAATTTTTAATATTAGTCGTGGAGTTAACTCCACGCAGCAAGCTGCGGGGAGTTTCATTGTATTCCTTCTTTGACGATATACGAAAGAAGTTTCGTTCGGATGTTTCAATAAAGGTTTCTGGGAAGAAGGATCTGGCAATCTAGAGTTATGATGTGCTAGCCAGTTGCATATATTAGGATTTGACGTTAAGATGTTATTAAAAGAGTTGGGAAATATTAAAAAACAAACAGATAAATAGCTGGTTAGTTACTTTGTTGAAATTTAGGAGGATGTTATTTTGGAAAGACCACCGAGCAATCCAAGCCGTATGGTTGTTATTGAACACAAAACAAGTGGGGAACGTTTCTTAGTTGACTTGTTAAAAGGGCAATCCTATGATAAACAAGTGTATACGAAAATCACTTATGAAGTCCCACTTAAGAAGGAATTTTGGGAATTGCCACGCTTAGCGAGGTGAGATAAGTCTACTACAAGAAGAATGTTTAGGCTTTTTAGCGTATTGAGTTAGAGACACCTGTCATTTTAGACAGGTGTCTCTAACTATCTGTGAGAAAGCAAAAACGTGATTGCTTGGTGTAAGGAATGAGGATACTGAACCCTGGAGGTACTGTTTCGGACACGCAGCAATTTAAGTATGATGGAAATTAATGGCATTATCATGTTGATGGGACTGCTAACTAAAAACGCGCTTTTATTAGTTGACTTTGCAAAACAAAGGCGGGGTGAGGGAGAACATTTGCTCTCTGCCCGTTTTGCCTGATTAATTGAGTTAAAAACACTATAAATAAAAGGCTTTACTGAGCTAATCGCTTGCCTAGCCTAAAACCATGCATTGAGTAGCTTGAACTATTATGATAAAATGACGAAATAAAGAATGCTTAGTTGAACTTATCTGCCCCAAGATTTATACTTTGTAGATAGTGCCTTAAAGGAGAGAAAAATAGTGGCAGGTTTTTTTTCGCAACTTAAAGCGGGTTTGAGTAAAACACGCCAGAATTTTGTAGAGCGGGTCGAGGAACTGCTAACTGGTCGCAGGAAAATTGATGAAGAGTTGTATGAACAACTTGAGGAAGTATTAATTGGCGCAGATGTAGGCTTTAATACCTCGATGGAGTTGGTTAATCAATTGCGCCAAGAAGTTAGAGCACGGAAGATTTCTGAGTCAGACCAATTAACTGAGATTCTCAAAGAATTAATTGTAAATTTATTGGGTGAAGAAGCACCCTTAATTTATTCAGCTAAAGGGCCGAGCATTTTCTTAGTAGTCGGAGTCAATGGTGTTGGTAAGACAACAACGATCGGGAAATTAGCCAACAGACTTAGGCACGATGGAAAACGAGTCATTTTAGCTGCGGGGGACACGTTTCGAGCTGCAGCGATTGATCAGTTGGAAGTTTGGGGTCAACGTGCAGGTGTTGAAATCATCAGACAACGGGAAGGGGCAGATCCTGCTGCAGTAGCCTTTGATGCTGTACAGGCTGCGAAGTCCCGCAAGATTGATGTAGTAATCATGGATACTGCAGGACGTTTGCACAATAAAGCTAATTTGATGGAAGAATTGCGTAAGGTGAAACGCGTTATCAAAAGAGAAATCCCGGGTGCTCCTCACGAAGTACTCCTTGTGTTAGATGCGACAACTGGACAAAATGCCTTACAACAGGCTAAACTTTTTAAAGAGGTGGCAGGTGTAACTGGTATCGTTTTAACTAAACTTGATGGTACTGCCAAAGGTGGCGTGGTGCTGGGTATTCAAGGAGAAACTAGAATTCCAGTGAAATGGATAGGCATTGGTGAAGGAATGGATGATTTGAGACCCTTTATACCCCAAGATTTTGCCGCTGCACTTTTTGATCGTTCTGAGGAGGGAGTAATTTGACCGATTTCGCACTAATTGGGGGTACGGGTGTAGAATTTTTACCTCTTACGGAAAGACAAACACTATCGATAGATACCCCTTACGGAACAGTTCAAGCAGAGCTGGGCAGGCTTGGTGGACAAGAAATTGTGTTTATGAGTCGTCATGGTCATAATCATGCTCTTCCCCCCCATTTGATTAACTATCGGGCAAATTTATGGGCTTTGCGGGAACTAGGGGTGAAGAAGATCTTAGCCACGGCAGCGGTAGGGTCGTTGTCCCCCAACTATCGCTTAAAGGATTTAGTGTTACTGGATCAATTTCTTGATTTCACTAAAAGCAGACCACAAACATATTATGAGGGTGGAGTGCAAGGTGTCCTCCATGTGGATGTCACTGATCCCTATTGTGGACAATTACGCCAAGTCGTACTTAAGGCTGGCAATGAGCTTAATATAACAATTAAAAACGGAGCAACCTATGTTTGTACAGAAGGACCGCGTTTCGAAACTCCCGCAGAAATTAAAATGTTTCAGCTGCTTGGAGGGAAAGTAGTTGGTATGACAAGCGTCCCAGAGGTTATTCTGGCTAGGGAACTTGGAATTTGTTACGCTTCTATAGGAATGGTGACTAATGAAGCGGCGGGGATAGCCACCCATCAATTGACCCATGTCGAAGTTATGGAGAGTATTCAACAAATAGGAAAATCAGTAGCTAAGCTGATCGAGAATACTTTGAGATTGTTGACACCAGAACAGAATTGTACCTGTGCCTTAGCCGATGTAGAGCTTGGTAAGTTTTAGAAAGGCGGTTTGAATGTGAAAACGATCGAATGGTTAGGAAGTTCCTTACGAGTTTTAGATCAGACTAAACTACCCCTGGAAGAAACTTATCGTGATACAAAGTCTTATTTAGAAGTAGCGGAAATGATTGAGAGTATGGTAGTACGCGGTGCACCAGCTATTGGAGCTACAGCAGCTTATGGATATGCTCTTGGAGCCTTGGAATTCCAAGGAGCTAGAGAAGAGTTTTTTTCTTATATTGAGGGTGTTCAGGCGCGTTTGGAAGCAACTCGTCCGACGGCGGTCAATCTCTTTTGGGCTTTGCGTCGGATGGAAGATCGCTTGCGGGAAATTCGAGAGGTTGAGGATTTAACTCTAATATGTGCTGCCCTAGTCGATGAAGCAAATGCAATTGCCGATGACGACCGCCGGATGAATAGATTAATTGGGGAACATGGAAATGCAATTGTACCAGAGAATGCTAGGATTCTAACTCATTGTAATGCAGGTGCTTTAGCAACGGTTGAGTATGGCACAGCCTTAGGCGTCGTTCGTACTGCTCAGGCAGCCGGGAAAACTATTCATGTTTACGCGGATGAAACTCGACCCTTTTTACAAGGCGCACGTTTAACGGCTTGGGAACTGCTTCAGGATGGAATTCCTGTCACATTAATTGCCGATAACATGGCGGGTTGTTTAATGCAACAAGATAAAATCGACTTGGTTATTGTGGGAGCGGATCGCGTGGCGGCGAACGGAGATACAGCTAATAAGATCGGAACGTATTCTTTGGGGGTTTTAGCCAACGCCCACGGAATTCCCTTTTATGTTGCAGCACCTACGTCTACAATAGATTTAAAGGTCAGAAGTGGTTTGGAAATTCCCATCGAAGAACGTCCTGCCAAAGAAATGCGCGAATTGTTTGGAGTTCAAACCGCTCCCACCGAGGTTGACGTTTATAATCCTGCTTTCGATGTTACACCAGCAAAATATATTACGGGAATTATTACCGAAAAGGGAATTGTTTCACCACCCTACGCTGTAAATCTGCTTAAGTTGATGGTGAGATCATGAAGTTAAAAAAAGCCTTGTTAACTGTTGGGAAGAACCTCATATCGAGTGGTTTAGTTGTGGGGACGTGGGGAAATATCTCCGCCTGGGATTCCAAACATGAAGGATTTTGGATTACTCCTAGTGGAATGAACTATCTCACCCTAAAAGAAGAAGATTTGGTATTAATCAATCGTCAAGGTAAAGTTATCGAAGGGTTCCGTAAACCATCTTCCGAATTTCTGATGCATTTAGCAATCTATGCCAAACGCTCAGACGTTCTGGGAATTGTCCATACGCATTCGGTTTATGCTACTGCACATGCCGTGGCAAGGGTTTCAATTCCCAGTATAGTTGAGGACTTAGTCCAAATTGTGGGCGGTGCAGTGGAAGTAGCACCTTATAGCTTATGCGGAACACAAGAGTTAGCAGACGAGACTTCAGTTATTTTAGCCGATAAAAATGCGGTGCTTTTAGCTAATCACGGTGTAGTGGGGGTTGGACGAGATTTAGCGGAGGCTTTAAAAGTCTGTCAAGTAGTTGAGAAGGCCGCTCAAATCCATGCGCTCTCTCGTTTATTAGGAACACCGGTAGGGCTAGGTGCTGAAGACGTAGAAATAATGAGGCGCGGATATTTAGAAACCTACGGGCAACGTGAGGTTAAGGAGGTCTAAACTATGTCGAAAATTTTGCTTCGCGCTATGGTCTTACCTATGACTGGAGCAGCAGATTTTTACCCTGAGGGTGAAATTGCCATAGAGGGAGACTGTATTATTTTCGTAGGTGAGAAAGGTTCAGTTCCCGCAGGATTTATACCTGATCAGATTTTAGATTATCCGAACGATGTAATTTTACCGGGTCTTATTAATACCCATACCCATGCCGCTATGACTATGCTGCGGGGATATGCGGATGATCTTCCCTTGATGCCTTGGTTAGAGACGAAAGTTTGGCCTTTTGAGGCTAAAATGTCTGATCAAGATATTTACTGGGGGACAGCCCTCGCTCTATGTGAAATGATTCGTTCTGGAACCACGACAATGCTAGATATGTACGCTTCTATGGATCAAGTCGCCGAAGCCGTCCTGAAAGCGGGAACTCGAGCTGTACTTTCTCGAGGGTTAATTGGCAATGCTCCTAATGGTCAGACAGCTTTAGCAGAGAACATTGCATTGATTAAAAAGTTTCATAAGCAAGGGGACAATCGTTTAACAGTGATGTTTGGTCCACATGCTCCTTACACGTGCTCAGGGGAGTTTCTACAACAGGTTAAAGCGGAAGCAGATCGTTATGGAGTAGGGATTCATATCCATGTGGCCGAGACCCAAGACGAAATTAATACCATCTATCAACAGCAGGGATTAACGCCCGTACAATGGTTAGATGGTTTGGGTATTTTCGGAGGACACATTGTAGCAGCCCATTGTGTACATTTAACTCCAGAAGATATGGAAATTATGGCTCGGAAAAATGTTCGTGTAGCTCATAATCCGGAAAGCAATATGAAACTAAGTAGTGGTACAGCACTGATTCCTACCTTGCGGACCAAAGGAATTCTGGTAGGAATCGGTACAGATGGGGCTTCTAGTAACAACAATTTGGACCTTTTTGGTGAAATGCGCAGTGCCTCATTCCAACAGAAGCTTCAAGTTGGTGCTACAGCTCTCCCAGCCTATGAGGTGTTAGAGATGGCCACTGTTGAAGGAGCTAAGGTGTTAGGCTTGGAAGATGTGGGGAAGCTTGCTCCAGGTTATAAAGCTGATTTAATTAGTATCGATCTGGATCAACCGCACTTTTATCCGCGCTTTGCTATTCCAGCTCATTTGGTTTACTCGGCTCATGCTGGTGATGTGCGCACCGTGATTGTTAACGGAAAAATTATTATGGAAGAAAGAAATCTTCTCACACTAGATGAGAAGAAGATTTGTTATGAAGTAGAGACAAGAGCTAAACGAATAGCTGGGGAGCTAGCTTAATAATGAAGACTGACTTGATAGCAAATTAGGTCAGTCCTTTTTTAGCATCTCAGAAAGTATAAATTTGAGGGTGTATAAGTGCAACTCTAATCCGAGGCAGAGTACAACAATTTCATAGAAAATCTTTACGTGAGAAGCAACCTAGAATATTATAATAAACTGATGAATTTCATTGAAGAGTTGAAAGCTGGAAAAACAATAAAAATGGAACTTCAGGATGAATAAGCTATTTACCCAAATAGCCCGGGTAAAGTATCTGCATTGGCAGACCGAAAATAAGCTTATACTGAAGCGTATAAACGAGCTTATCAAAGATATCGAACGAAGTGTTAACTCCAGAATGGGAAAACCCGAAGCGTTAAAACATGAACTAGCCAGTTTTTGGAGCAGGAGAATAACGGATGAGCATCGCTTGAGCTACTCTATTGAGGGGAAGAATATTAATATAATCAGTTGTCGGGGACATTATTAAGAAGCTAAAAGCGTTTGGTGTATGATTTTATCATACACCAAACATACGATAAGCAAAACCTTGACAAAAAGTTACTAATAGACTAAAATAAGTTGTAAAGTAAAAATACTTTACAAGAGGAAGGATTCTGGTATGAAGAAGTTTGCCGAAATGGCTCTCTTGGTGGATTTCTATGGTCCACTACTTACTGAGAAGCAACGGAATGTTTGGGATCTTCACTATCAGCAGGATTTTTCCTTAGCAGAAATAGCCGATCTCGCTAAGATTAGTAGACAAGCAATCCATGATTTACTCAAGCGTACCGAAAAGATTCTCGTTGGCTATGAGGAAAAATTAGGTCTTGTTGAAAGGTTCTTAACAGAACGTGATAAATTGTTGGAAGTAGACAACTTATTAACAGAGTTAGTAACTCAGGAACTATTCGAGAGTACTGTTAAAGCAAGACTTGAGCAAATTCAAGCGCGTATTCATGAAGTCTTCCTCAAGGTTTCCGAAGAATGAACTCGTTTTGCTATAACAAAACGTCGGGGCTTCAGGTGGAGAATCTACTCCACCTGAAGTCAAATGAAAGCCCACTTAACGAAGTGGGACATCTTGGAAAATGATTCACAATTCGATCTGGTCTCGGACCTCCGACTTCTGACTTCCAACTTCTGACTTCTGATTTGAAAGTGGGTACGGGCATGTTTCAAGGCCTTGGAGATAGATTACAAGAAACCTTCAAAAGGTTAAGAGGAAAAGGCAAGCTTAATGAAGCTGATGTTAACGAAGCGATGCGCGAAGTACGGATGGCTTTGTTAGAAGCGGATGTTAACTTTAAAGTTGTAAAAGATTTCGTGGCAAAGGTGAAGGATCGCTCCATTGGACAAGAAGTTTTAGAATCTCTTTCTCCGGGGCAACACGTCGTTAAAATTGTTCATGAGGAAATCATTGCCTTAATGGGTGGTGTTACTAGTAAGATTCAGATTTCTTCGAAGCCCCCTACTGTCATTCTTTTAGTAGGTTTGCAAGGAGCTGGTAAAACAACCCATGCTGCTAAGTTGGCTGTTATGTTTAAGAAACAGGGTAAACGTCCTCTTCTTGTAGCCTGTGACATTTATCGACCGGCAGCTATTAAACAACTTCAGGTGCTAGGTGAACAAATTAAAACACCTGTTTTCTCCGTTGCTGAAGCATCTCCGGTGGAGATCGCCAAGGCTAGCTTGGCTCATGCTACCTTAAATGGCTCAGATGTTGTCATTATTGATACTGCTGGACGACTCCATATTAATGATGAGTTAATGGGTGAACTTCGAGACATTAAGACGAGTGCTAAACCTCATGAGATCTTGTTAGTGGTGGACGCAATGACGGGTCAAGATGCCGTAACTGCAGCCCAAGCTTTTCATGAACAACTAGGCATAGACGGTGTTATTCTCACAAAACTCGATGGTGATACTCGAGGTGGAGCAGCTCTTTCGATCAAGGCTGTCACTGGATGTTCCATTAAATTTGCAGGTGTCGGGGAGAAACTCGAGGCTCTGGAACCTTTTCATCCGGAACGAATAGCTTCTCGTATTCTAGGAATGGGAGATGTCTTAACCTTAATTGAAAAGGCTCAAGAGGCTTTTGATGATAAAAAATCCAAAGAAATGGAACAAAAACTCCGCAAACAGGAGTTTACCTTAGATGACTTTTTAGAACAGATGCAACAAATAAAAAAGATGGGTCCTCTATCTTCAATCTTAGAGATGATCCCTGGTGTGGGGAAATCTCTTAAAGATGTACAAATTGATGAGAAGGATATGGGGCATATTGAGGCCATCATTCGTTCCATGACCTCTGAAGAACGGCGAAAACCAGCTTTGATTAAGGACTCTCGCAAACGACGTATTGCTAAGGGTAGCGGGACAAATATTCAAGAGGTTGGGCGTCTTCTGAAACAGTTTGAACAAATGCAAAAAATGATGAAACAATTTGCTGGTGGTAGTTCTGCTGGTGGTATGGGGCTCCTTGGCAAGGGTAAAAAAGGGAAAAAGGGGAAAAAACCTGGCTTTCGTTTTCCATTTGCTTGATATAATGACAAGTTCTCAGGCTGCCAAAGGGGGTTGTACTTTCGTGTAGCTTTTGGATATCCTAATTTAGGAGGTGAAAATATATGTCAACTAAAATTCGTTTGCGTCGTATCGGTGCTAAAAAGAATCCTTTTTATCGTGTAGTTGTAGCAGATTCTAGTGCTCCACGCGATGGACGGTTCATTGAAGAAATTGGTTATTATGATCCTACGAAAAGCCCGGAAGTTTTACAAATTGATGAGGAAAAGGCCTTGAAATGGCTGGCAACTGGGGCTCAACCTTCTGATACAGTGAAGTCTTTGCTGCGTCATGCTGGAGTCATGGCAAAGTTCCGCTCCAAAAACTAAGTGTGTTTGTGGGGGTGGTATTATGAAAGAACTTGTAGAAATCCTGGCTAAAACTCTGGTTGATCATCCTGAAGATGTCATAGTTTCCCTAACGGAGACAGACAAGACCTTGAATATTAAATTAGTAGTTGCCCCAGGAGATATGGGTAAGGTTATCGGAAAACAGGGTAAAATTGCCAATGCTATGCGTTCGTTAGTTAAAGCGGCAGCGGTTAAAGACGGTCGTCGGGTACATTTAGACATTGATCAATAATGTTAAGAAGGGCTTATGCCCTTCTTTCGTAGTTCGTGGTTCGTAGTTCGTGGTTCGAATAGCAAATATAAAAATGCAGAGTACATCGAGATTCGTGCATCACATAAATCGTACTAAGAGTCTGAGGTTCGAACATCGAATATCGAACTTCATACATCGAGTTAGGGGGTTCAGGCTATGGATGAGGTTTTGGTCGGAGAGGTTTTGCGTTCTCACGGGGTACATGGCGAATTCAAAATTTATCCGATAACACATGATCCCCATAGATTTCAGGAGTTGAATGAAGTAATCCTGATTAAAGGGGAAGTCAAAAAGCGTTTTACAGTTAATAGTGTTCGCATTCAATCGGATTATGTCTTTCTTAGTCTTGAAGGGATAACCACCATAGAACAGGCTAATAACTTTCAGGGCTGGGAAGTTAGGATAGATCGTTCCGTAGTACCTCCCCTCGCTGAAGGTTGGTACTACTTTGAACTAGAAGGAATGAAGGTTTATGAAGGGCCAAATTGTCTCGGTACAATTGCCCAGATTATAAAAACTGGGGCCAACGATGTCTATTTAGTGAAAGGTCCCCAAGGGGAACTCTGCATACCCGCACTCAAAAGTGTCGTAAAAACCGTGGATGTTGCCGAACAACGTATGGAAGTAGTTCTTCCCTTAGGTCTTCTGGAAGGTTGAGATTCATGCACTTTACAGTATTAACATTATTTCCGGAAATGTTTATCTCTTTGCAAGAAAGTATTCTTAAACGAGCTCAAAATGCTGGATTGTTAAAGGTTCAGCTTATTAATTTTAGAGATTACGCCTTAAGTAAACACAAGAATGTGGATGATGTTCCCTATGGTGGTGGAGCGGGAATGGTCCTGAAACCTGAACCAATTTATGCTGCGGTACGGGCTTTGCCTGAAACGGTGGGGTTACGCAAAGTGATCCTACTTACGCCTCAAGGGAGAGTTTTTCGTCAATCAATGGCTGAAGAGTGGAGCAAATGCGCTGAAATAGTTTTAATATGTGGTCACTATGAAGGCTTTGACGAGCGCATTAGAGAACTCGCTGATGAAGAAGTTTCCTTAGGCGATTTTGTTCTAACCGGTGGGGAACCTGCTGCTATGGTTGTCATTGATGCGGTAGCTAGACTTATTCCCGGTGTATTAGGCGAGGCTGCTTCCTATCTTGAAGATTCCTATTCGAATGGCTTATTAGAATATCCTCAATATACACGTCCGATGGAATTTGAAGGAAAACGTGTGCCGGAAATTCTGATTTCAGGACATCATGCCCAGATTAACAGCTGGCGGCGAAAAGAAGCCTTGCGGCGAACATTTTTGCGACGCTCGGATTTAGTACAAAACTTAAACTTGGAAACCAGCGATTATTTATTATTAGAGGAACTTGCCGAGGAAAACTTGGCGATTGCTGTCTGGCGGGAGACCTGGCAACACCTTCGTCCAATTCCTAAAAGGCGGCGTTCAAGCAGGAGGGTAGATACGGATGGGTGATCTCTATGTAGCCTTGATACATGCCCCAGTCTATAATAAGAATAAAGAAATTGTAACTACTTCGATTACGAACCTTGATATTCACGATATAGCCAGAAGTTCAGCTACCTACGGAGTAAAAAAGTATTTTTTAGTCCATCCGGCAGAGGCGCAAAGGGCTTTGGCAGGGCGGATCATGGGTTTTTGGCAGGAGGGGTTTGGCGCAGAGTATAATCCGGATCGGCAAGAGGCGTTTACCCTAGTACGCTTGGCTGTGGATTTAGCAGAGGTTCTTGAAGATATTAAGTCGGAACAGGGTATTAGCCCGTTGTGTATAGCGACTGATGCGCGAGCGTATTCGAATTCTATTAATTATGCGGCAATGCGGCAACGTTTAGAAAACGAGAGTAGACCCTTTCTTTTGCTTTTTGGAACTGGTTGGGGAATCCTGCAAGAAGATGTAGAAAAAGCAGACTTAATCTTGGAACCCATCTGTGGTCCTAGTGAGTATAACCATTTATCGGTACGTTCGGCAGTGTCGATAATTTTGGATCGGTTAAGGGGGAAATAAACGGGTAAATCGGGTAAATCACTATTGCACGTTCGCATGCACTCCATTTGCTACTCGTTTGTCGATAAGGCTAAACGACAAAACCTCTGGGCTTTACTGCAAGTGAACCAGTTGTCGTTCTTAACGCCTTATCGACTGCACTCGCTCACGCAAATTTCGCTAAATGACTCACTTAGCAATAGTGATTTACTGGCCTTGGTACGGCTTGGGACGGGGTAGAGATTGCGATTATCCAGTAGGGGCTTAACGCCATATCGTTGCACTCCTGGCGTAAATTCCGCTAGACACGCCCACTTAGCAATAGTGATTTACGGGTTTGGTTACGGGAAGCCGATTTAGATATCCTGAGTGGTAGAGGTATAAAAATAAACTTTGGGGCTGCTATTAGACAAGGTTGTGAAGGAGATATGAAATCAAATTTATTCACTTGGAAAGATCGGGTTGATTTCTATAATCATGATATAATGTTAGAAAAAGGA
This sequence comes from Desulfitobacteriaceae bacterium, assembly GCA_049302575.1. GTDB lineage: Bacteria > Bacillota > Desulfitobacteriia > Desulfitobacteriales > Desulfitobacteriaceae > JBAQMG01. Next base: position 11,602 of record JBAQMG010000123.1, read on the forward strand.
TGGTATGAGTCATAACTGGAGGTGGGTTGAGATGTCGATTAATAGTATTAGAACCGAAGGTTTGTATACGTACGCTCATTACTTAACTTGGCCTGAAGAAGAGCGCTGGGAACTTATTGATGGTGTACCTTTTGATATGACTCCAGCTCCTTCTACCAAACATCAAGAGATTTTAGGGGAATTACATCGTTTATTCTCTCAATACTTACATGGAAAGCTTTGCAAAGTATATCTTTCGCCTTTTGACGTAAGACTTCCGAAGGGAGACGAAAAAGATGGTGGGATTTCGACTGTCATTCAGCCTGATTTAACCATTATTTATGATCGCTCCAAAATTGATGAGCATGGCTGTAAAGGAGCGCCTGACCTGATCATTGAAATTCTTTCTCCCTCTACGACGAAAAAAGATTTAGGAGTTAAATTGCGTCTTTACGAAAGAGTTGGAGTTTCTGAGTATTGGGTGGTTCATCCCAATGACCAAACGATTCTTGTGTTCACTTTGAAAGAAGGAACCTATGCAACCCCTACAATATACAAAACACCGGATGAGGTTCTGGTACAATTACTTCCTGAGTTTTCCATTCTTTTATCTGAGGTGTTTTATTAAAAGAATAAAAGAAACTACATGTTGCGTAACTAACGAGGGTATGGTAGAATATTGATTGCTGTGATGAAGGATGGTCCTCTGACTGGTTAATGATAACAGTTTATGAACATCTAGCAAGGAAGGGGGGAACTAAAAATGGATTATATTCAAATGATTGAAGAAGAACAAATGAAAAAAGACCTCCCTGATTTCCGACCAGGTGATACTGTACGTGTTCATGTGCGTGTCGTTGAAGGTACTAGGGAACGTATTCAGGTTTTCGAAGGTGTAGTCATTAAATTGAACGGTGGAGGTTTACGAGAAACCTTTACAGTTCGTAGAGTGACACATGGAGTAGGGGTTGAACGGATTTTTCCGCTTCATTCACCAAGGCTTGATAAGATTGAAGTAGCACGTCGTGGAGTAGTTCGCCGAGCCAAATTGTATTATCTGCGCGGTCTATCTGGAAAAGCGGCGCGTATTCGCGATCGACGTCGTTAGGACAAAAGGGCTGGAGCAATCCGGCTCTTTTTTTTTGGCATATCAGAAAATATAAGCTTTATCTTGTATGCTCATTAAACAGCTTGATCATACTAACACTAGTATGATTGAGAGGAGAGCATTTGATGATTAGAAATCGAAATAAGCTAACGTTGGTGCTTAAGGTTTTAGTTTTTATTTTGTTAGTGGCTGGCTTGGCTCGTTTTATTGTTTGGCAACCTTATATTATTCCTTCTTCCTCTATGGAACCAACTTTAGTTCCGGGTGATCGAATTTTAGTTAACCGATTAGCCTACCGTTTTTGGGCGCCCAATCGGGGTGATATTGTTGTTTTTGCTTATCCCCTTGATCTAAGTCGCACGTTTGTAAAAAGGATTATTGCATTAGACGGAGAAACAGTAGAGATCCGGGATAACCAAGTTTTCATTAATGGGCAAGTTCTCAAAGAAGAATATTTAAAAGCTGGTGATTATCCACCTTATGGTCCTGAGGCAATTCCACGGGATAAGGTTTTGGTTCTAGGAGATAATCGGAGACAAAGCGGAGATTCTAGGGATTGGGGTCTTTTGCCTAAAAGTGATTTGATAGGGAAGGCCTGGATTATCTATTATCCAATTCAGCGGTTTAAAAGTTTTTAGTAGATGAGGTTATCGAATGAATATTCAGTGGTATCCAGGTCATATGGCCAAAGCAAGTCGTTTGCTTACTGAACAACTGAAATGGGTAGATGTGGTGATTGAATTGGGAGATGCCCGTTTACCCCAGAGCAGTGTAAACCCAATGTTGCAACAATTGCTTGGAACAAAGTCTAAGCTTTTACTTCTTAATAAATCCGATTTAGCTGATCCTGTTTGGACAGATCGCTGGATAGCTAATTTACGTAAAATAAGTCCGGTTCTTTCTGTAAGTGCAACCAGTGGCTTGGGCGTGGCTCAAATTGCACCTAATCTGGAGCGTTTAGTGGCGGTTAAATTAGATGCACTTAAGGCTAAAGGTGTTCGATCCAGAACTATTCGGGCGATGGTTGTAGGGATTCCGAACATTGGGAAATCTTCTCTAATTAATCAATTGACCGGAGGTGCCAATGCCAGAACCGGGAATAAGCCAGGTGTAACCAGAGGGAATCAGTGGATCCGCATTCATGACCACGTCGATTTGCTGGATACACCGGGTTTGCTATGGCCTAAATTTGAGGACCCGGAAGTGGGCTTTAAACTAGCGGCAGTGGGTTCAGTAAGTGATGATGTGTTTGATCTTGAAGAATTATCGTCTTGGTTATTAGATTGGCTCCATCTGAATTATCCTCAAGCCGGACAAAGATATAACTTAGGCAGTTCAAAAATTTCTCTGGAAGCAGTTGGACTTGCTCGAGGGTGTTTGCTTCAAGGCGGACGCGTTGATACCCTTAAAGCTGCACAGATTTTATTACGAGAATTTCGGCAAGGAAATTTGGGAAGAGTAACCATGGACTTATCATTTGTGATATAATTTACAGGTGAATTCAATATAACATATTGAAAAAAAGGAAACAACCCAAGTTTGTCGAACTTAGAGAAGGAGATAAAACTTGAAAACGTTATCTGAGCAAAGTATTCGAGAAATCGAGGAAATCCTGCGGAAAGCTCCGTGTGAAGATCTTTGGAAAGCTTGTCTTAGAGATGAACGAAGTGGTGTGCGTCGTTTAGCTGAACGGTACATAAAAAATAAGCAGACCTTATTAGTTGAAGACAAGCGAATTCAACAACTTCTCTGTGAAGAAAAAAAGTTGTGGAACCAAGGTTTCTTAAGGATTGCAGGTTTAGATGAAGCTGGACGTGGCCCATTAGCCGGACCAGTAGTTGCAGCAGTCTGTATTTTACCTGCGAAGTTTTGTCTTCCAGGCTTGGACGACTCGAAGAAACTATCGGAGAGCAAGCGTGAAAAACTGTTCGTGGAAATTCAGCGACAGGCCTTAGATTACGCCTTAGGTAGTGCTGAACCAGCAGAAATAGATGTACTAAATATCTTGCAAGCGACTAAACTAGCTATGAAGCGAGCACTCGAGGGTTTAAAAGTCCGTCCTCATTATCTGTTAATCGATGCCTTGGAGTTGCCCCTTGTTGATTTACCCCAGCTACCGTTAGTTGGTGGAGATGGTTTAAGTGCGAGTATTGCTGCTGCCTCAATCTTGGCTAAAGTGACACGAGATCGCTTGATGAAAGAATTACATACGGTGTATCCAGAATATGGTTTTAATAGCAACAAAGGCTATGGAACGTCTGAACACATGAAGGTTTTGCAAAGACTAGGACCATGTCCTCTACATAGGCGTAGTTTTGCCCCAGTAGCTACGCAATGCAACGCGCATAATGCACAATGATTAATGCATTAGGCATTAATTTAACCCTGTTGCTTTTCCAAATTTATTGACGGCTGTTTTTTAATATGGCACAATAAGCTTGGTTTAAAAAGAAGAAAAAACATTAGGAAGGGAGGGTAAGGGAGATGTCTGACGATTTTGGTGCTGTTGGGATTTTACTGATATTTGCGATTGTTTTTCCAATGATTATGATGCTAATGCCTAAACTGCTGGCCCCAAATAAACCACATCGGGAAAAATGCACAACCTACGAATGTGGCAATGAAACGATCGGTAAAACCTGGCTAGGATTCAAAAGCAACTATTTTCTATATGCAATAGTCTTTACTGCTTTTGATGTGGAAACTGTTTTTTTATACCCTTGGGCGCTGTCGTTCCGTAAACTGGGAACTTTTGCCTTTATTGAGATGTTCATCTTTATCATCATTCTCCTGGTTGGGTTCTGGTACGCTTGGAAGGAAGGTGCTTTAGAGTGGATGTAGTAGAAGAGAAAGCGCTCCGAGAGGCTGAATTGATGATCGAAAAAAACGTTTTGATCACCAATGTTGACAAATTGCTAAACTGGGGTCGGGGACGCTCTTTATGGCCGGTTACCTTTGGCTTGGCTTGTTGCGCTATTGAAATGATGGCTACCGGAGGTGCGAGATATGACATAGCACGTTTCGGTTATGAGGTTTTTCGAGCTTCACCTAGGCAAGCAGACCTAATGATCGTAGCAGGAACCTGTACCCGTAAGATGGCTCCCTTACTACGACGAATTTATGATCAGATGCCTGAACCTAAGTGGGTCATAGCCATGGGAAGTTGTGCTAATGCGGGTGGTCCTTTTGCGGATTCCTATTCCATGATCCCTGGAGTGGACAAGGTGGTTCCAGTTGATGTCTATATTCCAGGTTGCCCTCCACGACCGGAATCTTTAATTTATGGTCTTTTACAACTTAAACAGAAGGTGTCAAACCCTGCTAAAGCGAGGTTGATGAAAGTTGGAAAATAAAGTTTTTTGGGACAAAGTGCAACAAGTTGCAGTAAAGGTAAATGGAGAAGTTGAAGAAATATGTGGAGCGCTTATTTTAAAAATTAAAAGTGCATATGCCATTGAAACGCTGAACATGATCAAAAGCTTTACCGATGTTCCCTGTGATTTTCTTCATGATTTAACAGCGTTGGACAAAGTTGAGCATTTTGAAGTTGTTTATCAATTATCCAGTTTGCGTGGTTCCCAGCGCTTGAGGGTTAAGGCTATCGTCGATCGCCAAAATCCAGTGATCGACTCGGTCACTCGTATTTGGCAAGGTGCCAACTTTTTGGAGCGCGAAGCTTTCGACATGTTTGGTATCCAATTTAAAGGTCATCCTAATTTAAAACGTATTTATTTATGGGATGATTTTGTGGGTTACCCTTTACGGAAAGATTATGTTCAAGAGAGTTTAGCAGAACGATGTACTGTGCTGGAAAGAAAAGAAGGGGATTAGGGGGGAGGGAAAACCATGACAATCGAAAAAACCCAAGAACTCGTCTTAAACATGGGCCCCCAACACCCTAGTATGCACGGAGTATTCCGTATGGTGGTCCATTTAGAAGGCGAAACGGTGACAAAACTTATCCCTAAAATTGGCTATCTTCATCGAGGTATGGAGAAACTCGCTGAAAGTCGCACTTATTCGCAATTTATTCCTTATACTGATCGTCTAGATTATCTGGCGTCACCGCATAATAATCTGGCTTATGTTCAAACTGTTGAAAAATTAATGGGGTTGGAGATACCTGAGCGGGCAGAGTACTTACGCGTTATTTTTGCTGAATTAGCCCGAATTGCCAGTCATCAGGTATGTATTGCGAGTATGGCTTTGGATTTGGCTGGTTGGACAGTTTGGTCGTATTGTTTTAGAGATCGGGAACGAATTCTCGATATGTACGAAATGACAGCTGGGAGCCGCCTAACTGTCAATAATATGCGGATAGGTGGGCTTAGTAATGAGCCACCAGCTGAATTTTGGCCAGCTCTTAAGTCTTTTCTTGATGATGTTCCTGAGATGTTGGAAGAATACTATGGACTATTTTTTGGTAACGAGATCACCCAAGCTCGCTTGAAAGGTATTGGAATTTTGCCTAAAGAGTTGGCCGAAAATCTCTCGATTACAGGACCGGTTTTGCGGGCTTCAGGGGTAAATTTCGACGTTCGTAAAGCAGAACCTTACGGAATTTATGACCGTTTTGATTTTGATGTCCCCGTTCGTTATGGTTGTGATTCTTACGACCGAGCGATCATCCGCTTAGATGAAATCAAACAGAGTATCAAGATTATCAGACAAGCAGTAAGGGATATTCCCGAGGGGTCAATTATGGCAAAAGTCCCCAAAATTATCAAACCCCCTGTCGGAGAGGTTTATCATCGAGTAGAGAATCCCAAAGGAGAATTAGGCTTTTATATCGTAAGTGACGGTTCAACCAAACCTGCACGGGTGCGTATACGCTCAGGCACGTTTATTAATCTCCAAATGTTGCCGCTAGTATCTTTAGGTTGGAAAATCCAAGATGTTATAGCTATTTTCGCTACGTTAGATGCTGTGTTGGGTGAAGTGGATAAGTAGGAATTTACCAATGAGGGGAGAAAAAGATGGACACGATAGATAATCTTTTTTTGATTATTGCGGCTGCCATCCGTAGCCTATTTCCGGATCCCCACTCGTTTTGGGCCAATTTAACCATGGATGTGGTTAAATTTGTAATGGTTTTACTGGTTGTTGTCGCTGCTGCTTTAGTACTTGTTATCTTAGAACGAAAAATTGCTGGCTCGACTTCCCAAAGACCTGGCCCCAATCGACTTGGTCCGCATGGATGGTTTCAAACAATGGCCGATGCCTTGAAATTAATGGGCAAAGAGGATGTTACTCCGGATAATGCTGATAAGATAATCTTTAAAATTGCGCCAATGATTATCATGGGTCTCCCGGTAATGCTCTTAGCAGTCATTCCTTTTGGAAATAAAATGGCTCCTATTAGTTTGGAGCTTGGAATTTTCTATTTCTTAGCTATTTCGTCAATTTCAACGGTGGCTTTTCTAATGGCTGGCTGGGGATCCAATAACAAATATTCGATGCTTGGCGGAATGCGAGCGGTTGCTCAGATGATCAGCTATGAAATTCCGCTGATCTTTGCTTTGCTTGGGGTAGTGATGATTACTCAATCTTTCAATCTGTCGGTAATTGTAGAAGCACAGCATACAGTTCCTTTTATTGTGCTTCAACCCTTGGCTTTTGTGATTTACTTAATCGCAGGAATTGCCGAAGTGAATCGGGCACCGTTTGATATGGTAGAAGCTGACCAAGAGATTGTTGCCGGTCCTTTCACTGAATATACCGGGTTGCGTTATGGACTATTTTACTTAGGAGAATACGGTAATATATTTGCAGTATCCGCTATTGCAGCTACGGTGTTCCTAGGAGGTTGGCAAGGACCATTTTTGCCGGGTTATATCTGGTTTATTCTCAAAGTATGGTTAATAATTTTCTTAATAATGTGGGTTCGCTGGACTTTTCCACGGCTGAGAGTTGACCATTTAATGCATCTGGCTTGGAAGGTTTTGCTACCACTTGCCTTATTGAATATCGTGTTAACAGGTTTAGGAATTTACATTTACGATTACATCGTACGGATTGGAGGGTGACACAGTGTTTGGTAAAGGTCTATTACAGGGCTTAGGCATAACACTTAAATATATGCTTAAGCCTAATATCACTGAGTTTTACCCAGAGGTAAAACCCAAACTTCCTATCAATGTAAGAAGTTCTATGGGTCTTGAACCTAGTAAATGTATATCTTGTGGACTTTGTGCCAACGCCTGCCCCAATAAGGTTATTTCCTTAACGAGTGAGAAGGATGAGAATAACAAAAAACTTCTCAAAACCTACACTATGGACGTTGGACGCTGTCTTTTCTGTGGGATGTGTACAGAGGCCTGTCCTACCGCAGCTTTGAAAGTCACTCAGGAATATGAAAATGCAGTCTATCATCCTGAGCTTATGCAGTGGGATATGATTAAAAGGGCTAAGCAAGCTGTTGGGAAGGAGGGGTAAAATTGGCAACTGTGGTTTTCTTCATTTTTGCCATAATGGCTGTTGCGGCGGCTTGGGGGGTTGTTACATCCAAGAATATCGTACATAGTGCTCTTTTCTTAGCACTTTCCTTTACTGGGATAGCAGTATTGTACGTTTTGCTGAATGCTGACTTTCTGGCTGCAGTACAATTGTTGGTTTATACCGGGGCGGTGGCTATTATGATTGTCTTCGCGGTCATGTTGACGTTGCGTGGAGAAATCAATGAAAGTAACCTTGAAAACCGTAGCTGGGGTTGGGGAGCGTTAGTATCGATCCTCGTTTTCGTGATGATTATCCTCGTTGTTTTAACCAATTCGGATTGGCGCATTTTACCTACTCCTTGGACATCAGCTAGTTCGGCGTTAGATTTATCTTGGCTCTTGATGCAGCAATACATGATTCCTTTTGAAGTAGCAGCAATCTTGCTGACAGTAGCGCTGATTGGGGCTGTTGTCTTAGCGAAGGGAGTGAAAGAGAGCAAATGATAAGTGTTGGTCTTTCCACCTATCTATTAGTCGGAGCAATGCTCTTTTGCTTAGGGTTGTATGGCGTGTTTGCCAAAAAGAATCTGATTGCCATCTTAATGTCGATTGAGCTGATGCTTAATGCTGTGAATATTAATTTTGTGGCGTTCAATCGGTTTATTTGGAACCAAAAATTTGACGTGCATTATATTTTAACTGGTCATATTGCGGCTCTGTTTGTGATCGTCGTGGCGGCTGCAGAAATAGCAGTTGGTCTCGCTTTGATCATCACTATTTATCGTAGTAGGCAATCAACTAATGTCGATGGTTTTAACTGGTTGAAGTGGTAAGAGAGTCTAAGGAGAGGTAGGTGTTCAAGGAAATGCATGAACTCTTTCGGTGGGCATGGTTGATTCCCACATTGCCCTTCCTGTCGTTTCTAATCATCGCCTTTGTCACGAAACGATCCAAAGGACTGTCTTCTACAATTTCGATTATAGCAATTCTGACTGCTTTGGGCTTGGCAATTGCCATTGCAATTGGTGTTGTTCAGTCTGGCTCGGAAATTGTAGAGCACCCTGTGATCACATCCGTGGATTGGCTAAGTATTAACGGCTTGAAAATTAATTTTGGTACTTTGATTGACCCTTTGAGTGCGATGATGCTATTTGTAGTCACACTTGTAGCCTCGATGGTTCAAATCTACTCTGTCGGTTATATGCAGGGGGATAAAGGTTATTCGCGTTACTTTGCTTATCAGTCCTTATTTGCCATGTCTATGTTGGGCTTGGTCATCTCGACTAATCTTTTACAACTGTTTATCTTTTGGGAACTTGTAGGACTTTGTTCTTACTTGCTGATTGGTTTTTGGTTCTTTAAAGTATCTGCTCGTGAGGCAGCTAAGAAAGCCTTTATTACCACACGAGTTGGTGATTTTGGTTTCCTGCTTGCTATGCTTTTTCTCTACAATAAGTTTGGCACACTGGATTTCGCTGCCTTAGCTGCGGCCATGAATAACTCGTTTCAAGATGTCGCCTTGCTGGGTGGAATAAGTTACTTAACAGTCATGGCCTTTCTCCTATTTCTTGGACCAGTCGGCAAATCAGGTCAGTTTCCGTTGCACGTCTGGTTACCTGATGCGATGGAGGGTCCAACACCAGTAAGTGCCTTAATCCATGCTGCGACGATGGTTGTAGCAGGTGTTTACTTAGTAGGACGAACTTATTTCCTCTTCGAACATGCTTCTCCAGCAGTGCTAACTTTTGTAGCTGGTTTAGGAGCTTTTACGGCACTTTTTGCCGCTACAATTGCCGTAGTACAGAATGATATTAAACGAATCTTGGCCTACTCAACCTTGAGTCAATTAGGCTATATGATGTTTGCCCTTGGTGTTGGTTCGATGAGTGCTTCCATGTTTCATCTGATGACCCACGCTTTCTTTAAGGCCTTGATGTTCTTAGGAGCAGGGTCTGTAATCCATGCCCTGCATACGACCCAAGACATTTGGGAGATGGGCGGCTTGTGGAAAAAGATGAAGATCACTGGTTGGACCTTCTTTATTGGAGTTTTAGCTATTTCCGGGGTTCCGCCTTTCGCCGGTTTCTGGTCAAAAGATGAGATCTTGGCGGCAGCCTTACACAACGGACATCCGGTGATTTATGCTATAGGACTCTTCACCGCGGCTCTTACCGCTTTTTATATGAGCCGACTTTTCTTTGTGGCCTTTATGGGTCCAGAGAAAAAAGAAAATCATCCTCACGAATCTCCCTGGTCTATGACCATCCCCTTAATCATTTTAGCTTTCTTCAGTATTGTTGGTGGTTTAGCAGCATTACCAGAGCATAATTTCTCCTTCTTTGTTCATTATGGGGAGTACGAACCTGAAGGAATGGCCTGGGGTTTAGCTGGTATCTCCGTCCTCGCCGGTCTTGCCGGTATCGGTCTTGCCTATCTTGTTTATGTCCAAAAGCTGATCGCTGCTGAAAGTGTTGTAGCAAGATTTCCGAGAGTTTATAAGTTGCTGAAAAACAAATACTACATTGATGAAATTTACTTGTGGCTGATCCATAATATTATGGATGGGTTTGCCAAAGTACTGTACTGGTTTGACATCTACATCATTGATGGAATCATCAATGGGATAGGATTAATCACGCGCAGTAGTGGAAGTATCTTGCGTCGCACGCAAACCGGTCAATTACAAACCTACGCTTTGGTGTTTTTCTTTGCGATAGTGGCGATTTATCTGATCTTTGCGATCGGTGAAGGCCAGCTTTCGTCTCTTAACCCCTTAGCGATGCTAGGAGGTGTGAAATAATGTTAGGATTGCAAGCCGATTCCGGTTCACTACTTTTACTCTTCACACTATTAGCACCGGTTATAGCCACCTTAATTATTATCTTCCTACCCAAAGAAGAGGGTAAGACGGTTAAAATCGTCGCTGCCTTAGGCACGTTTACGGCACTGGCGTTTTCTCTATATGCCTTCTTCACATATGACACCGCCCTTGGTGGTATGCAGTTTAATTTTACACTGCCTTGGACTAAGGATCTTGGGGTGACGCTGGCCTTTGGGGTCGACGGAATTAGTTTACCAATGCTGTTGTTAACGAATCTAATCGGTTTTACGGCGGTGTTTTCCTCTTGGAATTTGGAGAAACGTGTGAAAGAATTCTTTGTGCTGCTGTTGATTTTAATCACAGGAGTTATGGGAACCTTTATTGCACGTGACTTGTTCATCTTCTTCCTTTTCTACGAAATTGTGGTTATCCCGATTTACATCATGGTTATTATTTGGGGTAGTACCAAACGGGTGAGTAAGGAATACGCCGGGATGAAGTTGACGATTTATCTGCTGATTGGTTCGGCTTTCCTACTTGTAGCCTTGATTGCTATTTATCTACAAGCTGGGGCCAATACGTTTATGTTTGATCAGTTGGCTGCTCGCCAAGGGCTTCAGGAACTTGGAGATCCAACCTTTCAAAAAGTTGTGTTTGGTTTATTGCTTTTTGGCTTTGGTTCTTTAATATCGATGTTCCCTTTTCATTCTTGGTCTCCAGATGGATACGCTGGTGCACCAACCGCAGTAAGTATGATTCATGCTGGGGTTTTAAAGAAAATCGGGGGTTACGGTTTAATCCGTCTGGGGATCATGGTGCTGCCTATGGGAGTTAAATTTTGGGCACCCTTGATTGCAGTACTGGCTATTGTCAACGTTTTGTATGCTGCTTTTATTGCCCTCGCTCAGAAGGATCTAAAGTATGTTATCGGCTACTCTTCTGTCAGTCATATGGGTTATGTTCTGATCGCCATCGCTGCTTTGAATCCTACCAGTCTTGATGGAGCAGTGGCAATGATGTTTGCTCATGGAGTTATGGCAGCTCTGTTTTTCTCCATGATTGGTTTTGTCTACGAGAAAACTCATACTCGTAATATTGCTGAACTTGGCGGGATAGCCCACCAAATGCCTCGGTTAGCAACAGGTTTTTTGATTGCGGGTATGGCTTCCTTAGGTTTACCAGGTACTGTGAATTTCATTGCAGAGTTTTCCATTTTCATGGGAACTGTTAAAGTTTTCCCTGTTCTGGCCATTTTGGGTATTGCTGGTATCATATTTACCGCAGTCTATACCTTGCGTGTTTTGGCCAATGTGCTTTTTGGACCACGTCGTCCCGAGTGGAATTATCTAAAGGATTTGCGGGGACCTGAATTGGTACCGTTAATCTTACTTGTTTTCGTTTTGTTTGCTACCGGGATGTTCCCCAACACTATCTTTCATTTAATTGATTCAGGAGTTGCTTCTTCCGGACTAGCTAAGGTACTTGAAACAATCCAAGCTACCAAGATTGGAGGGTTGTTCTAATGGTTAATTTCAATTTTGGAGCAGTGCTGACGCCGGAAATTGCTGTGGCTGCTTTAACGCTCATCTTATTGGCCATTGGGCTCCTTATTCCCCCTGGGGCAAGGAAAGGAATGCTACCACTCACCGTTTTTGCTACGCTAGGCATTCTAGTATACACAGTGATCGACTTTTTCTATGGAACTAAAAGCTCATTTCTAAATGGAATGTATTTTCATGATCAATATGCTGTTTATTTTAAAATCTTATTTCTCTCAGCAGCCATACTCGTAGTCTTGTCGTCAGGCGATTATATCCAAAAGCTTCCTGGCAGCCGCGGAGAGTTCTACGCTTTAATCATGAGCGCGACTTTGGGCATGATGATCATGGCAGGTGCTGGGGAGTTAATTACGATTTACCTTGGCCTGGAATTAATGACAATTTCGTTCTATGTTCTGGTCGCCTACAATTTAAACGATGGGCGTTCCTCAGAAGCAGGTATTAAATACCTGGTTTTGGGCGCTGCTTCTTCAGCTGTACTGTTATATGGTATCAGCCTTTTGTATGGTTTGACTGGATCCACTCAATTAGCGGAGATCGCTGGAAGTTTTGGTACCTCACTTACTCCGACCTCTATCTTAGCTACGGTGTTCATACTGGCTGGGTTTGGCTTCAAGATTTCCTTAGTTCCTTTCCATATGTGGGCCCCGGATATTTATGAAGGTGCTCCGACTCCTGTAACCGCTTTTCTGGCGGTGGCCTCCAAGGCGGCTGCTTTCGCAGCGTTGATCAGAGTTTACTTGCTGACGATCTATAACCAGGCATTTGCGCCAACTGGGCAAACCATTCTGTTGGTTTTAGCTGCACTGACGATGATCATTGGTAACTTAATTGCTATCCCACAAACAAATATTAAACGTTTATTAGCTTATTCGAGTATTGCTCAGGCTGGTTATATCATGGTGGGGATGATTGCTGCTACTGAGCCAGGAGTTAAAGCAGTGCTCTTCTATGCAATGATCTATGTATTTGCCAATATGGGGGCGTTTGCTGTAGTCACTCTAATTGGTCAAGCGCAAGGTAGTGATGAGATAAAGGATTATGCGGGTTTAGCTCACAGATCACCTTTAGCTGCAGCTGTAATGACAGCTTCATTTCTTTCCTTAGCGGGAATTCCGCCGCTTGCCGGCTTTGTCGGGAAATTGTATCTGTTTTCAGCGGTGATGAGTCAGGGGTATACGGCAATAGCTTACATCGGATTTGTAATGAGTATGGTGTCTGTATACTATTACTTATCCGTTGTCAAGGTCATGTATTTAGCTGAAGGGGAAGGTCTTCCAGACGTTCCTGTTCATGGAGGCGCTAAGTTCACGATGGTCTTTACCTTGTTAATCACCCTAGCCATTGGTCTTTATCCGACACCATTGGCGGAAATGACCATCAAAGCAGCCTCTAGCTTAGTGCGGTAAATTCTTAGAATAATAGAGTACCTTAAGCGTCCGTTGTATTTACAACGGACGCTTTTCTGATATTCTCAAAGCGTATTATTTTTGACATATCAGAAAGTATAAGTTTGTGGGTGCATAAGTGCAACTAAGGCAACCGCCTTCGCAAAGGCTTGGCGCCAGCCAAGTTTTCTTTAACGCTTGGGGATAAATGATCTAAGCGAGTGCGCACGCTTTATTCAATGGTTCTATATATTAGTTCGTTAATAGCAGGATTTAGAAAATGAATCGCGAAAACTGTTGGAATAATGAAGTGCTAACAAGAGTGAGGAAAGAAAAATGGGTCAGACTAATGAGAGTATTCCTAAGGTTAGATCACACAAACAACGAATCGGTCAGGCAGGGGAAGATTACGCAGCAAAATTTCTTTCGGAAGCAGGACTAATTATTATCAAGAGAAACTATCGCTGTCCCAAGGGAGAGATAGATATTATTGCGCAAGATCAGCAAGACCTAGTCTTCGTCGAGGTGCGTACAAGAAGTTCAGCTGTTAATGGTTGGGGTGAAGAAAGTATCAGTCGAACAAAGCGTCAGCATTTAATAGCTGTGGCTAGTTATTATGTAATGGAACAACATTTTAAAGAATGGCCGAAGTTACGCTTCGATCTTGTGGCACTACGATGGCAAGCAGAAAAACCACTTTGCAATTGGCTTAAAGCCATTTTTTAGATAATTCGTAATTCGTAACATTAATTCATAATTCGATCACAAATTGTTCACAAAAATAAGTAAAACTATAACCAAATGCTAAACCAGAAGCTGGAGAATCAGAAGCCAGAGGTCAAAAACGGATATACAAGTATCGAGGTGTTCAGGCTCAAAGTTCCAAGGCTCAGGTTTCTGGCCTCCGACCTCTGGTCTTTGTAAGGGCCTCTGAATTCCGTAAAAAGGGGGATAAACGAGTTGGATCCGATTTTGGTTGTTGATGATGAGGCTAAGAATCGTAGTCTTGTGTGTTTATATCTAAAAAGAGAAGGTTATGACGTCGTAGAAGCAGAAAATGGTCGAGTTGCGCTAGAAAAGTTTCATGCATCTAATTATGCTTTAGTTGTCTTGGATCTAATGATGCCAGAAATCGATGGTTGGCGGGTATGCCGTGAAATTAGGGAAACCTCTGCTATACCTATTATTTTGCTCACCGCTCGGAGTGAAGAATTTGATCGTGTTTTGGGATTTGAATTGGGGGCAGATGACTACCTGATAAAACCTTTTAGTACAAGGGAATTAGTAGCAAGGGTTAAAGCCTTATTGCGTCGTTCTACGGGAAAATTTAGTACGTCTTCAACTGAACTAAGTTATGGTTTATTGAAAATAGATAAGGAAAAACATCTCGTTGTGGTCAATAATGAGAATGTTAGCTTGACACCTCGAGAATTTGAACTTTTAGATTTTTTGGCGAGAAATCCAAGGAGAGTCTTTTCGAGAGAACAATTAATGGAAACGGTTTGGGGTTATGATTTTTATGGTGATGCCCGTACAGTTGATACTCATATCAAAAAAATACGCGAAAAACTCGTTGATCCGCAGGTTAAGGCGATGATTGCCACAGTTTGGGGTGTAGGATACAAATTTGAACCAGAAACTGGTTAATAATAATTCACAATGCATCGGAGATCAAGCAGCGGATCTCGAGTATCGAGTCTCGACATTAAACATTAAACATTAATAATAGATCATAGATCATAGAACTCGGATCTCGGATCTCGGATCTCTGACATCGTTTAAAGGTGGTTTTAAAAGTGATAGGCAAACAACGCTGGACTATCTCCATTAAGCTATGGATGGCTATGACTTTACTAATCCTTATTGTTCTTGGGGGATTAGTCTTAGTAATTACCTGGCTTTTTGGAGACTTTTATACACAACTAAAGCTGGATGCCTTACGTAGTGAAGCCGTTCAGATTTCAGTTCAATTAACAGCAGAGACTGATTGGAATGAGAGGTTGGCTTTACTACGAACGTTTAATTTAACATCGGGGACACAGTTGGTTTTACTAGATCCACATGGTGGTGTAATGGCTATGACCACAACTTTCGAACAGAGAGCGCTGATGGGGCCTATCGATGGAGTTATGGGTATGAATAGCGGCGTAAGTTGGGTTCGTACGCAAAGATTGAGAGATTTTTTGAATAGTAGAAATTTGACAGAGGTTCTTAGTGGGAAGAATCTTTCTTTCAAGACTACCCCGGTTAAAGGCAGCGGATCGGTCGGAACGACTGGATCAGAGATGTTAATTGCAGCGGCACCTTTGGGGTTAAACCCTGTACAAGGTGTCGTACTTCTGGGGAGTTCACCAATGCCTATTGAGGAGAGTATTAACACGTTTCGACGATTAGTATTATATGCTGCTTTTCTCGCGGTATTTTTGGCTACTATTTTCAGTCTAATCTTTGCTCGACAGGTGACAAGACCATTAGCTTTAATGCAGCGAGCCGCGGGTAGAATGGCTGAGGGAGATTTTCAGCCTATTGAGGGAGTAAACAGTCAGGATGAATTAGGAGAATTAGTGCGAACGCTAAATACGATGGGTGAAAATCTATCAAACCATATGAATTGGCTTGCTCAGGAAAAGAATCAATTACAGGCTGTAGTAGAGGGAATTAGTGACCCAGTTGTTATGTTAAGTACGGAAGGGAAGCTGCTTTTTGCTAATGAACCAGCTAAGGCGCTTTGGGAAGGTAATGATTCAGAGCAGGAAACGCGTCAAACAGATATACTTGGCTTTTTAGTTGATATGATTAATGAATTAAAAGGCGCTAAAGAAACTCACATCTTAAATTTAGGCACACAGATTTTAGACGTTGGCATAGCGCCCTTAACTGATTTTGAAACAATTCCCGGACATGTGGTAGTCTTGCGTGATGTTACGTCCTCTTTACGTGCTGAGAAGGAACGACGTGATTTCCTGGCTAGTGTAACGCATGAATTACGGACACCGCTTCATCTTATTCAAGGTTATTTAGAGGCCATTGAAGACGGTGTGATACCCCAAGAAGAGCAGTCTGAAAAACTTGATTTAGTGCTTGAAGAGGCAAAGCGTTTGGCGCGTTTAGTCAATGATTTACAAGATATGAATGGTTTAGCACATAAGCACTATCTGCAACTTCAAAAACTTGATTTAGAGGAGTTCTTTCAGGATTTGGAGCAGCGTTTTTCTGCTAAGGCCAAGCTGTTGGGAATTAACCTCAAATTTGCCCCAGTCGACGGAGAAAAAATACTCGTCGATCGTGATCGTTTCTTACAGGTTTTCATAAACTTATTAGATAATGCGTGTAGACACACGCCGCATGGGCAATCAGTTCAGGTTTGGTTGGAACATGGTGACGGACAAATACGTCTAGCTGTGAAAGATGAAGGGGAAGGAATATCCGAAGCTACAATTTCTCATATTTTTGAACCTTTTTATCGTGTGGATAAAGCACGCTCACGTAAGGACGGAGGATTAGGACTGGGGTTAGCTATAGTAAGACAAATTGTTGAATCACATGGAGGAAGAGTTTATGTGGAAAGTACGATTGGACAAGGTAGTACATTTTGGGTTGAGTTACCTATAAATCTTAATTAATATGAAAAGAGGAGCGGCCTAAAATTGTTTTTTGGTCGCTCCTCTTTTCATAAAACAAAATACCTAATAGATTATTTTATTGTAATGGGAGGAATTTCAATAAAATAGGCGAAATAATGGAAAGGGAGGAGATACTATGTTCGCAGCGGTTTATGGAATGTCGGTTATTGGTCTTCAGGCACATCTAATAAGGGTTGAGGTCGATGTTGCTAATGGGTTACCAAGTTTTGAGATTGTTGGGACGTTTGCCTTATGCTAAATTGTTGGGTAAAGATACAGCGATATAGCACTTATTTTGCTTATCCACCTCGATCCTGGGCAAAAACGATCTAATAATTGTTTTCTTGCTTTTTACTGGTTGACTATCCCAATTGTCCAAAAAACTCTTTAGCTTTGCTTTTAATTCTTCGGGGGGATCTAATTTTATATCTGACTTAGAGAGATCATTCCTTATCTTATTTACTCTAACATTTATGATTGCGATTTCATTCGTGGTTTTTTCAATATGTTTTGTATAGAGCAATGCAGATAAATCGCCTTTCTCATAGTCGTCTTCGATTTTCCCTAACAAATCTTTCT